>JABMNB010000404.1 GCA_013205335.1 Rhodospirillales bacterium | reverse complement strand
GTGCACAGGATGGTGGCGCCGAAGCGCAGCTGCATGAAGCGGTGGACATGGCCACACAGGATGCGCTCGACCTGGGAATGGCGCGCCACGACCGAAGCCAGCCGCTGCCCTTCCCGACAGGAATAGAGGTCCATGTAGGGGATGCCGGTTGCGAAGGGGGGCTGGTGCAACATGATGATCGTGGGCCGCGCCGGCTCCGTTGCCAAAGCAGCGTCCAGCCAGTTTGCACCCTCTTCGCTCACGGCGCCGTGATGCAAGCCCGGCAGTGTGACATCGAGAGCCATGATACGCACCGCGCCGAGGTCGCCCACCGCATAATCGATCGGACCGCCAGCCGGCAGCCACTTCTGCCCTGCAAACGCCTGCCGGAAGGCTTCGCGTTCGTCATGATTCCCCGGAATCGCCAGCACCGGCGCCTTGAGCGGCGCCAACAGCCGGGCAAGCATCGCGTATTCGTCGATGTGACCTTGGTCCACCAGATCCCCGCTCAGCAGGACGAGATCGGCCATCGGATCGAGCGCGTTGACCTGCGCGATGGCGGCTGCGAACTGCGCGTTGGAATCCACCACGCCCTGGTAGAGTTCGCCGTCGGGGCGGACATGCGGATCGGACAGCTGGACGATCAGCATCTATGCCGGCTTCCGGTCGAACTGCTCCAGACCCAGCCGCCCCTTCGGCGTGATCGTATAGACGCCGCGTTCCACCCGTTCGAACCAGCCATAGACGTCGTCTTGCAGGATCTGGGCCGCTTTGGGCGCAGCGCACGCCACGCGCAGCGCCGCCACCTTCATCGGTCCGTTCGCCGCCAGCAGCTCGGCGCAGCGCAAAGCTTCCTGGCGGTAGGCCGTCATCAGCGGCGCCCGCATGGCCTGACCGCCGAGATTGGGATCGCCGACGCGGCGCGCATGCTCGCCCAGCAGGCGCCCCGTCTTGCGCTTGTTCTGACGCGGCGTGTAGGGCGCGGGATCGAGCACCACGTCGGCCTTGTCGTTGCCAACCACGATGAAGCCAAGTCCCAGCCGGCGACAGAGCTTCTTCACGTTCTTCATCTGCTTGGGCCACTGGCCCACCGCGAGATAAACGAGATCGGTGAGCGACAGCCGATCGACCCCTTGCAGGACGAGGCCCAACCCGAAGGTCCGCTTCAGCTCGATGACCACGGGCGGCTCGGTGCCGCGAACCGCCACCACATCGCAGCCGCGCACCTCACCCTTGACGACGTAACCCTGTCCTTCGAGCAGCGCCTTCACCGGCGCATAGAGGTCGCTCTCCAACGTCATGACGGCGCACGGTATCATGCTAAGAATGGGCAAATGAGGAAAAACACATGACCGAGTTGCTGGATCAAGGTGCCGCCGCCATCGCCGCCGCCGTGCGCGGGGGCAAGACGAAGGCCCGCGACGTGGCCGAAATGGCCATCGCCCGCGTCGACGCGCGGAACAAGCAACTCACCGCCATAGTCGACTTCGATCCCGCCGAGGCGCGTGCCTCCGCCGATGCCGTCGACGAACGGCGCAAGCAGGGCTTCGACGGCGCCCTTCTCGGGGTTCCCTACACGGTGAAGGACACGACCTGGGTGCAGGGCCGAACCGTCACCAACGGTTCGCTGCTCTACAAGGACTTCAAGCCGCCGCGCGACGCCGTTGCCGTCGAGCGCCTCAAGGCCGCCGGCGGCATCTTCCTTGGCATGACCAACACGCCGGAGATGGCCGCCAAGGGGCACACCGAGAACAAGGTCTACGGTCCTTCCCGTCATCCGATGAATCAGGCATTGACGCCGGGAGGCTCCTCCGGCGGCGCGGCGGCGGCCCTTGCCGCGGGCTTCACGCCGATCGCTCTCGGTACCGATGGCGGCGGCTCGGGACGGCGGCCCGCCTCTCACTGTGGCGTCGTTGGTCTCAAGACTTCGGCCGGCGCCATCCCTGCCCCGTTCGGCTTCGGCGGCGCCTACGGCCCGCTCTACGGCGTGACGGCGCCCATGGGCCGCACCGTCGCCGACGCCAAAGTTGCGTTCGAGGTTATGGCCGGACCCGACCGGCGCGACCCCCATTCGGTAGCGCTGCTCGACGTTCCGCCGCCCAGCAGCCCGCGCATCGCGATGAGCCCACGGCTCGGCCTCGGCGTTCCCGTCGATCCGGACGTCATGGCGGCCTTCGACGAGGCGGTTGCCAAGCTGCGCGCCGCCGGCTGGCGCATCGAGGAAGCCGACGTCGCGTGGCCCGACGACACCACCGAAACGGCATTCGCCGCCGTGAACAGCTCAGCCTCTGCCCTGCTTTATGGCGAGCGCCAGGCAGCCGACAAGAATCTCTTCGGCGACAATATCTCGACCCTGATCGAACGCGGGCGTTCGGTGCCGGGCACCGACGTCGTCGCCGCCTTCCGGTTTGCCGATGCCTGCGCACGCTCCGTGGCGCAGTTCTTCGCCGACTACGACTATCTGCTGACGCCCACGACGGCCTGCGTATCCTGGCCGGTCGAGCAGACCTATCCGAAGGTCATCGAGAACAAGCAGGTCGGCCCGCGTGGCCATGCCGCCTTCACCCCCCTGTTCAACCTTGCGCTCGTGCCCGGCATCTCCATCCCCTGCGGTAGCGGCCGCGATGGCCTGCCGGTGGGCCTGCAGATCGTCGCGCCGCGGCTGCACGACCGGCCGCTGCTCGCAATGGCGCAGCGGGCGGAGACGGCG
Organism: Rhodospirillales bacterium; assembly: GCA_013205335.1. Taxonomy (GTDB): domain Bacteria; phylum Pseudomonadota; class Alphaproteobacteria; order Reyranellales; family Reyranellaceae; genus Reyranella. The sequence continues at coordinate 11,974 of JABMNB010000404.1, read as the reverse complement.
CTAGCCTAGCATCTGTGTTGGAGTAATAATTTTCACCATGGCAGATTTCGCCCCGCGACTGTTCGAGCGCGTCAAGCGGCTTGGCTTCTTGGTGACGCGCCGTCCGCGCTACGTGCTTGGCCGCTTCGCGACCGTGCGCGATGTCTATTCAGGCCTGAATGGCCTGAAAGACATTCTTGTCCCGAGGACGCCGCTGCGCATAGGCGAGCTCTACAAGGCTGCCACCTCGACCCTCGACGTGGCGCGCTCCGGCCACGTACTCACTTCGAAGAGCGCCGTTGAACAGACCCGGGAAATGCGCCGGGACGCCTTTTCGCTTGGGCCCCGACTGGACGGCAGCGCCGTTGCCGGCCTGCAGGATCAGGCGCGGACGCTGCCCCTTCATTTCAATGACAACGTCGTTGGGACCTACGCCACCCTGTCGGGCTCGCGACACAGCCTCGCCATAGCAACCGTCCAGAACTCGTCACAGCTGGCGACAGTGCGTGCGATAGCCGGCGACGAGTATCTTTATCAGGCGGCGAAGCAATTTCTCGGCTACCGGCCGCGGCAGGTCTCGAGCTGGCTGTTCTGGAGCCTGGCCAACCAGCTCTCCGCCGCTCAGCGGCGCGCCGCTTACCAGACGATCGACTATCACTACGACATTGACGGCTTCAACTTCATGTACGCCAACTTCTACCTGCTCGACACGACGGCGCGGAACGGCGCCCATGCGTTGATCGCCGGCAGCAGCCGGCGCAAACGGCTCGGCCACCTGCTGGGCATTGCGCGCATCAGCGATGCCGATGCGTGGGAGACCTATGGCCGCGATGCCGAACGCATGATCGAAGGGCCGGCAGGCTTCGGATTCCTCGAGGACGCGTCTTGCTATCACAAGGCCCTGCCGCCCGAGAGCGGCGACCGGCTGATGCTTCAGCTGCGCTACCAATGACCGTTCCAGCCCTGGGCTTCGGCACGGCGCCAATCATGGGCCGCGTCTCGCGGCGAGCCGGCAGCGCCGCGCTCGAACGCGCGCACGCGGCGGGCATCCGGCATTTCGATACGGCCCGCTCCTACGGCTGGGGCGAGGCCGAGGGGGTGGTCGGCGCGGTCCTCGGTAGGCATCGCCGCGAGGACATCCGCATCGTCACCAAATGTGGCATACTGCCGGTGCGCAACAGTCACTTGTTGCGATTGGCGAAATCCGCCGCCCGCTGGGCGCTGGCCTTATCACCGGGCCTCAAGGCGCATGTGCGCAGCGTCGCAAGTTCACAGAGCTTCCAGCCGGTCCGCACTTATGAGATCGACGTGCTGGCAGGCAGCTTGCAGACGAGCCTCTCGGAACTCGGCGTCTCCTATGTCGACGATCTTCTCCTGCATAATTTCTCGCTCGACCGGCCGGGCATCGAGGCCGTGGGAGCCTGGTTCAGAGAGCAGCAGCGCGCTGGCACCATCCGGCGATTCGGCTTTTCAGTCGAAGGCGATCTCCTGGAAGGGCTGGAATTCCTCGCATCCAAGGATCTGCTCGCGGATGCCGTGATGCAGGTGCCGGTGAGCGACACACTGCTTGCACTGCCTGCGAAATGGCGAGGTGTGCGGTTCATCGCTCATTCGCCCTTCACCTTCATGCGCCGGCAAGCCGAATCGGGCGGCCCACTCGGCAATTTGGCCGGGCTTCTGCCAGCCCTCGGCGCAGCGTGCCGTTGCGAAGCCCTCGTCTGCTCGATGTTCGGCGCCGACCATCTCACCGCCAATGTCACCACCTGGAATTCATGCAACCGACCGAAGCCCTGATCGTCGTCGGCGTTGCATTCGTCGTCGCGATCGCCATCCGCGTGGTCCGAGCACGGCGGGCGGCACTCAATCGCGGCCCCGCCCATGTTCACGGAGCCCTGATGAAGCGCGCCGAGCTTCACACCGAGCGCAGTCCGTTCCTGAGGAAGGTCGTGAGCGAGTTCAAGGCAAACGGGCATGTCTCCAACCGGCAGGCCGAGGCCGTTGAAAAGGCTCTGATGCGGTTCGAGAACAAGTCGGAGGCCGACAATCCGCGTTGAACGCAGCCGGTGCCTGACCGATAGTCTCCGCGCTTTGGGGAACGCGAGACGAAACGCATGACGAAACCGCCAACGACGACGTAAGCCAGCCTTCCGCTCAGGAAGAAGATCCTCTTCAGCCTGATTATCGCGGTGGGATTCCCCGTCGCCGGCATCCTGGCAATCGAGGGCGTTGGCCACGCGATCATGCATTTCAAGCACGGCGTCCCCGGCAAGACCTACGGCCTCTGGACCTATGACGCCGAGCTCGGCGCGATCCATTTACTGAACGGCTACAACTCGAATTCCGAGACCAACAATTACGGCTTCCGCAACAAGGAAGACGTATTCGAGCCCAAGCCGCCGAATTCGATCCGCGTCATCGCCTATGGCGGTTCGACTACCTTCTGCTTCAACCTAGAGACCGACCAAGCCTGGCCGACCCGGCTTCAGGAGGAGCTTCGCAAGTATGCCGGACCGAAGTCCCAGGCCCTCAACGCCAGTGCCATCGTCTGGTCGATCGGCCAGCAAGTGGCACGGGCGAAGCGCGACCTGCCCAAGCTCAAGCCTGATGTGGTCATCATCTAATCCGGCCTGAACGAGGAGGCCAACGCGGGCCACCTCCAGCAAGAGGGAACCAGCCTCAAGGACGCGGTCGCCCAGGGCAAGCACGGCCTCTTCGCGACGAACCTCGACCAGTCGCGCTGGCTGAAGCGCAACTCGATGATCGTGCGCTACCCGGAATATCTGAACCTCTTCGCGCCGGCCCCGATTCCGGCGCCGGTACTGGAATACGCCATCGTCCCGGAGGTGCGTGAGAACTACAACCGGACGCTTCGCGAGTTCATCGAGCTGATCCGTCAGAACGATGCCAAGCCGCTCTATGTCATCATGGGGGGCCTTCACGAGATCGGCCAGAACCGGCTACTGCTGCGCTACTCGCGCGAGGGGGCGGCGGTCTCGCGCGAAATGGGCGTACCGCTGATCGACTCCAACGACGTCGTAAGCAACTACAAGGGAAACAGCGCAGATATGTTTTCGCCCACTGGTCTGCGCTGGGCGCCACCCTGCTGGCGCAATTCATCGACGAGCAGGCACTGAAGGCGATGGTCAAACCGAACTGAGCCCGGCAGAGCTGTTATCCAATGGCCGTCGCCACAGCGTTCGGACTACTGTGGCGTCGTGTCCTCGAAAAACAAGATTGGCGCCGATTTGGCCCGGCGCATCGCGCTGGCGGCCCAGGGCTTCGGCATCGAGCGTCCCGCCGGAGCTTCCAACCTGGGACATGTGAAGCGCACCATCGACCGGCTGGGCCTGCTCCAGATCGACTCGGTCAACGTGCTGGCCCGCGCGCATTATCTGCCGCTGTTCTCGCGGCTCGGCAATTACGACAGCACCCATCTCGACGGATTGGCCTGGGGTCGCAACAGTCGCCGCGGTCTCTTCGAATTCTGGGCGCACGAGGCATCGCTGCTGCCGCTCGCTTCCCAACCCCTGCTGCGCTGGCGCATGGCGCGCGCTGCCGCCGGCACCAGTAAAGGCAAGCTGCAGGAATTCCGCGGCGGCAACGCGGCCTACATCGAGGAAGTCCGACGTGAAGTCGAGGTTCGCGGTCCCATCGCCGCTTCAGAACTCACCAATGGCGGCCCCAAGCGTGGACCCTGGTGGGGCTGGAACGACGGCAAGCTCGCGCTCGAATGGCTGTTCTTCGCCGGTATCGTCACGACCGCGACGCGGCGCGGCACCTTCGAGCGGGTCTACGATCTCACCGAGCGGGTGCTGCCGTCGGAGATCCTCGCATTGCGAACACCTTCGCCCGACGAGGCACAGCGCGAACTGCTACGCCTGTCCGCGCGCGCGCTGGGAGTCGCGACCGAGTTCGACCTGCGCGACTATTTCCGCTTACCCGTGGCAGATACCAAGGCTCGGCTCGCCGAACTCGTCGAAGCCGGCGACCTGGTCCCGGTCGAGGTCGAGGGCTGGAACCGCCCGGGTTTTCTCGATGCGGCAGCACGTCAACCCCGCCAGATCGAGGCGCGCGCCCTTCTTGCGCCCTTCGATCCGCTGATCTGGGAGCGCGACCGCACCGAGCGCATCTTCGGCTTCTTCTATCGCATCGAGATCTACACGCCCGTCGCCAAGCGCAAACACGGCTATTACGTTCTGCCTTTTTTGCTGGGCGACCGGCTGGTCGGGCGCATCGACCTGAAGTCCGATCGTCTCAATTCGACGTTGCTGGTCCCGGCCGCCCATCTCGAACCCGGCATCGAGGCGCGCCACGTGGCCGCCCCGATGCGCGAGGAGCTGCGCCTGATGGCCGACTGGCTCGGTCTAGGACATCTCGCCCTGCCCCGCACTGGGGCATTAGGACGGGAGTGGAGTAGGATGGGATAGCGAGATCGAGTGAGCGAAGGAAGAAGCGAACATGAATGATCTGGTTCTCAAGGGCGGCCGCGTAATCGATCCCTCTCAAGGGATCGACCAACTGACCGACATCGCCTTTGCCGACGGCAAGGTGGCGGCGATCGGCGACGGACTGTCGGGGGAGGACACGCGCGACGTTTCGGGCAAGATCGTCTCGCCCGGCCTCATCGACCTGCACACGCATGTCTATTGGGGAGGCACGTCGCTGGGCGTCGAGGCCGAGCTGGTCGCGCGCTCGGGCGGTGTTACGACGTTCATCGACGCCGGCAGCGCCGGACCCGGCAATTTCCACGGCTTCCGCAAGCACGTGATCGAACCCTCGCCGGTCCGCATCCTGCCCTATCTCAATGTCTCCTACCCTGGCATCTTCGCCTTCTCCAAGACCGTGATGGTGGGCGAGAGCGCCGACATGCGGCTGCTCGATCCGCGCGAAGCGGTCCGCGTGGCGCTCGAGCACAAGGACCTCGTGCTCGGCATCAAGGTCCGCGTCGGCAAGTCGGCGAGCGGTGATTCGGGCATCATGCCGCTCGACATCGCGCTGGACGTCGCCGAGGAGACAGGCCTGCCGATGATGGCCCACCTCGATGCGCCGCCGCCGTCGCGCCACGAGGTGGTAAGCCGTCTGCGGCCCGGCGACATCCTCACCCACTGCTTCCGTCCCTTCCCCAATGCACCGGTCCAGGCCGACGGCAGGGTGCGCGATGAGATCCTGGCCGCGCGGGCACGCGGCGTGATCTTCGACATCGGCCATGGCGGCGGTTCGTTCGGCTTCGGCACCACCCGAAAAATGCTTGCTGCCGGCTTCCTGCCCGACGTGATCTCCTCCGATGTGCACGTGATCTCGATCGAGGGACCGGCCTTCGATCTCCTCACCACCATGTCGAAGTTCCTCTGCCTCGGCCTCGATCTTTCCACCGTGATCAGGCTCGCGACCGTCAACGCCGCCGCCGCCATCAAGCGGCCCGACCTCGGCACGCTCAAGGTCGGCAGCGTCGGGGAGGCCACGGTGATCGACCAGGCCATGGGCCGATTCGACTATGCCGATTCGATCGGCGAACACCTGATTGGTGACAAGAGGCTCCTGTCGGCGGGAGTCGTGCTCGCGGGCCGCTGGTGGCACCCCCTCTAGGGCCGAAGGCCGAGCCTGGCCATGCCCGGTGACGATCCCGCTTCCCCGGCGTGCCACGCCCATGAAGCCGACGACGGTTACATGGGCTTCGCGACCCATGAGGAGATCGTCCGGTTCCTGAGCGAACTCGACACGGCGCCGGCCGCCGCGAAGACAGAAATGCTGCGTAATATGTTGCCGAAAATCCGCGATGAGATGCTTCACGCCGGGCTTAAGGCTCGGCTGGCGCTGATCGAGCCAGCCGGTCGCAGCCGTAGCCGGCCCCTCTTCCCGAGGCGTACGGCAACCTCTTCCCAGAGAGCACCGTTTGTTCCAAGGCTCGGGACAGGGTGTTGCCTCTGCTCCCGCGCAGCAGCGCCTCTCTCTCCTCATCGACCCAAGCCCGCTCCGGAGACATCTCGGGGCAGGCTTTCTCTCTATTTCAGGAAGACGACCGCGAACAGCCGGGCCGGATCGCTCCAGGAACGGGCAATCGAAAAGCCTCCCCGTCGCGCCAGCTCGGCGATTCCGGCATCGTCGTATTTGTAGGAATACTCGGTGTGTACCCGTTCACCTTCGAAAAAGGTGAAGCGGCGGCCGGCCACCGTGACCGTCTGGCCGCGAAGACTGCGGATGTAGATTTCAATGCGGCCTGCCATTTCGTTGTAGAACGCCTCATGAGCGTAGGCTGAGAGATCGAAGCTGGCCTCCAGCTCGCGGTTCATGCGCCGCAAGAGGTTCAGCGTGAAGTGCGCCGTGACACCCGCCCGGTCGTTGTAGGCGTCGTGAAGACGCCGAGGATCTTTTTTGAGATCGACGCCCAGGATCAACGCCCCGTCTGCACGCAGCAGGTGGCGTGCCCGACGCAGGAACAACACCGCCTCCTCCGGCGTGAGGTTACCGATCGTGGAGCCGGGAAAGAAGCCGAGGCGGCGCGCACCGTTGATGGCCGGCGGCAGTGAATCGAGTGCCATGTAATCGGCGGAGACGGGATCGACGCGCAGCCATGGAAAATCATCGCGCAGGCGCCCGACGGTCGCATCGAGATGCTGGCGGGAAATGTCGATCGGCACATAGGCGTGAAGATCGGGAAGCGCCTCAAGCAACAGGCGCGTCTTCACGCTCGAGCCGCTGCCGTACTCCACGAGTGCGCATCCAGGCCCCGCAAGACGCGCGATCTCGCCCGCGCACTCGCGCAGGATCGCCGCTTCGGTGTGCGTCGGATAATACTCGGGCTGCTCGCAGATCGCGTCGAACAGCGCAGATCCTCGCGCATCGTAGAGATACTTCGCCGGGATCGCACGAGGCGAGCCACCGAGACCCGCGAGGACGTCACGACGGAAGGCGTCACGATCGGCCAGCTCGCCCGTTGCCAGAAGCGGCACGTTCATCGCATATCCTCCGCGAGACGAATTCCCCCGAACATCCATCGCGCGTCGGGCGGAAAGAAATTGCGATAGGTTGGGCGGAGGTGGCCGGGTGGCGTGGCCGCGCATCCGCCGCGCAGTACCATCTGGCTGGCCGTGAACTTGCCGTTGTATTCGCCGATGGCGCCGGCGGCCTCACGATAGCCCGGATAGGCAACGTAGGGGCTGGCCGTCCATTCCCAGACCTCGCCGATGCCCTGCAAGGCCCCGGCCGCAATCTCCCATTCGGCTTCGCGCGGCAGGCGCTTGCCCGACCACTTCGCGAAGGCGGCCGCCTCAAAGGCGCTGACATGGCAGACCGGACGTTCCCGATCGACAGGTTCGAGGCCCGACAGCGTGAAGACGTGCCAGCTACCTTCCTTCATTTCCCAATAGAGCGGTGCCCCCCAGCCGCGCTGGTTCACGCAATCCCAACCGGCCGAAAGCCAGAACTCGGGCCGGCGATAACCGGCATCGTCGATGAAATCGATGTACTCGCCGCAACTGACGGGACGTATCGCAAGGGCGAACGAATCGAGCCATGACCGATGGCGCGGACCCTCATTGTCGAAAGCGAAGCCGTGCCCGTCATGTCCGGTTTCGACCAGACCGCCCTCGAATTCACGCCAACCCGAAGGGACCGACGGCTGCCCTGTCCCGGTCCGTGCTGCACGATAGGCCGGCCGCAGCGGGTTCATGGACAGTGCGTGTTTGATGTCCATCAGGATCAACTCCTGATGCTGCTGCTCGTGATGCAGCCCGAGTTCTACGAGGTCCCGTGCACCGTGTTCGGCCTGGAGGAAGTCGAGCATGGCTGCAGTGACATGATGCCGGTAGGCAGCCACCTCTTGGCCACCCGGCCGCGTGATCAACCCGCGCTGCGGCCTTGGATGCCGGGGGCCGACAGCCTCATAGTAGGAATTGAACAGATATTCGTAAGCCGGATCGAACACGCGGTACTGCGGAGCATGGGGCCGCAGGACGAACGTCTCGAAGAACCACGTCGTGTGAGCCAAGTGCCATTTCGTCGGACTCGCGTCCGGCATCGACTGCACCGTCTGGTCCTCGGCGGACAGCGGAGCGGCGAGCGCTTCCGTGCGAGAACGGACCGTCCGAAGGAATTCGAGGCCGTGCGCCTGCACGGGAATTGTCGTCAGTTTTGGCACCGGACCTCCGCACGCATAACGTGGGGCCGCCTCGGTCGGTTGCAAGAGCAGCTCCAGGCGGTCCACGCTGACAGGCTCCGCTCGAACGGATGGGGGAAGCAAGTGCCGATTTGTGAGATAGACCCGTGGCGCACTCAATATTTCGAGAACGCTGATTGCCCAGCGGACGTCTTCATACCGACTGAGGATTCGGATGCCTGGCTTTGGAACCCGAAGCACCGCTGGGTCTATGACAAGTTGGCCGTCGCCACCCGGCAAGGAATCGAGGCTGCGCCACACGGCGTGCAGCCCGCCGCCTATCCCGTCTTCTCCAAACCGATCTACAATCTTAAAGGTATGGGGGTGGGGAGCCGCACCGTGCGATCGGCGGACGATTACGAGGCGGCTTGCCAACCCGGCCATATGTGGATGACGCTGCTCGAAGGTGAGCACATCAGCAGCGACGCCGTCCTTGTCGGTGGCGTGCCACAGTGGTGGCGGCATGCAGCCGGTGTCGCCTCAGGCGACGGCACATTCGACTATTGGGAAATTCGGGCCATCCCGGAGCCAGCCGTCGAGTCCTGGGCCGGCGATTGGTGTCGCCAGCATCTTGCCGGCTACAGCGGCATGGCCAATCTGGAAACAATCGGTGGACGCATCATCGAGGTCCACCTGCGATTTGCCGATCAGTGGCCGGATCTCTACGGCGACGGATGGGTCGACGCGCTGGTTCGACTCTATCGGGATGGCGCGTGGGCGTTCGACGAGATCAACCGCCGGACGGGCTACAGCGTCGTGCTTTTCATGCCTCATGGAAAGCGCTACCGGCATCCTCCTCTCGACCTCGTCCGGCACATCAGCGCAATGCCCGGGGTCTCGAGCGTTCAAACCACCTTTCATGAAAACTTGGCATCCGAGCGCCATGCCATGCCGCCCGGAGGGTTTCGGGTGGCCATCGTCAATTGCTGGGATCTCGGAGCAGGGAAGAAGGCGCGCTCCCTGCTCCGCGATCACTTCGCCGACTAGAGATTTCGGCGGAAGAAGCCTGCGAACAGGCTGACGACAAAAAGGACGAGCGCAATCACGAACAGGATTTGCGCCATGCCCGTCGCAGTCGAGGCGATGCCGCCGAAGCCAAAAATGCCAGCCAGCAGGGCAATCACCAGAAACATCAGGGCCCAGTACAACATATGTCCGCTCCTTCTGCGCAACGGGCAGTTCTTGTGCAGGAAACGTCGATACGCGCTCGTGGGTTCCGACGGGCAACCGTCCCTGCCAGGGCTGCGTTGATGACTGGAAATCCCTAATTCCCGGAGAAGTCATGCAGACCGAAATCACCCCGACCGAAGCCCGAAGCGGCGTCGTCACCGGTCGCGTCTTTCTCGTCCTTGCCGTTTCATCGATCGGCGCGATCATCGCGATGGCACTGGCATGGTACATGCTCGCTCCGCACGACTAGGCTAGACTGCAGAGATGAAAACACTGGTGGTCGGCTACCTCGTCGCTCTCGTCACACTCGCGATCCTCGACGGACTATGGCTGGGCGTCATCAGCCGCGAGTTCTATAAAGCGCGCCTGGGCCATATGCTCCTCGACAAGCCGATCTGGAGCGTGGCGATCCTGTTTTATCTCGTTCACGCAGCCGGCATTGCCGTATTCGCGGTGCCAGCGGCTGTGACGGCCGGAACCTTGACCAGCGCCCTCGTTTACGGAGGCCTCTTCGGTTTCTGTGTGTACGCGGCCTACGACCTCACGAATCTTGCGACCCTGCGCGGATGGCCGATGGCCGTGAGTGCCGTCGATCTGGCCTGGGGTACCGTGGCAACCGCGGCTGCGACTCTCGTGGCCTACCTGGTCGTGAAATCCTGATCAGAGCTTACTGTCGTCGAACTCCGGATGACGACGGATGTACGCCACGACGAAGCTGCACGCCGGAACGATCTTGAATCCGTGTTTGCGCGTATCTTCCAACGCGGCTTTCACAACCAACGCACCGAGGCCCTTGCCTTCATCCTCGGGCGGGCCTTCGGTATGCGTAAAAACGCGGGCAGCGCCCTGCTGACGATAGACCACGATCGCCAGACCATGAGCGACAGGCAGTTCGTACCTCTGCCGCGCGGCGTTGTGAGTGACGCTCATCGCTTCTCCTTCATGGTCCAGGCCCCGGGACCATGGCGACGGGATCAAGGAAATGCGACCCCGGTTTCTCCGGTGCGCATCGCACGACTATCGGAAGCGCTGGGTCGCATGCGCCGTTTTCCTTCTATCGATGCACTTCCCAGAACATCGGGTAGGACGACTGGATCAGGCCCTTGAGATCGCCCCTGTAGCCGGCGGGGATCGTGAACTGTCCCCACATCAGGGAAGGCACGAGTTCATAGGCGATCACCTGGATCTCCGCCGCGATCTTCTTGCGCTCCTCCAGAGTGTTGGCGCGCGTGAAAGCCTTCAGCAACTCGGGAATACGATTGTCGCAAGACCAGCCGGGGAAGTCGTTGCAGGTCGCCGCGATGTAGAAGTGGGTGAGCGGCGAATACATGTCCGTGCCGTTGGAATAGACCGGAAACATCGACCAGCCGTCCTTCTTGGCGCGGCGTGCGAGGACGGTCGGCCAATCACGCGGCTGCTGTTCCACATTGAAGCCAACATCCCGCATGTTCTGCGCCAGCACACGCGATGCGGTCTGGCTGATCGAACCGGCGACCTCGAGGATGATGACCGGTTCGCCCTTGTACCCCGACGCCTTCAGCTCGGCGCGTGCGGCCGCGAGATCGACCTTGGCCGCGCCGGCGCCGGCATCGGTCGACATCGGCGTGCCGCACATCCAGAACGAGGAGCAGTTCTTGGTCTGATACTTGTCGGGAACGCCGATCGCGGTGAGCGTCGCGTTCTGGTCGACCAGCTTCCACATAACCTTGCGTACCGCCGGATTGTCGAACGGCGGAGAGGCGTGGTTCAGGCGGAAGTTGCCCTGAAACTGGTGAAGACCACCCAAGCCCAGCAGCTTGACTGACTTTTCCTTCTCCAGAACCGGCAGCATGTCGAACGGCAGGTATTGCATGTAGTCGATTTCGCCGGCGATCAGCGCATTCGCGCCGGTCGACTGATCGGGCATCACGCGCAGCGTGAGCTGGTCGATCTTCACGTTCTTGCCGCCCGTCAGGAAGTCCGGCGCTTCCTTGCGCGGCACGTAGGCGGCATTGCGCTCCAGCACCATGGCGTTTCCAGGCCGCCACTGGTCCTTGACGAAGCGGAACGGGCCCGAGCCGATCGGCTCGGGGATGCGCTGGTCTGCGGGCGTCGCGGCCAGGCGCGCTGGCATCATGACGGGCAGCGGCGCGTTGGGTTTGCCCAGCACCTCGAGGAGCAGCGGGAACGGCTGCTTCAGAACGAGCTTGATCGTCTTCGGGTTGACCGCCTCCAGCTTTTCCGTGTCGGTCATGAGCATCTTGCCCAGCGGATCGCGGACCGACCAGCGCTTGAGCGAAGCAACGCAATCTTCGGCCGTAACCGGCGTGCCGTCGTGCCATTTCAGCCCATCGCGCAGCACGAACGACCATGTGAGCTTGTCGGGGCTGCTGTCGTAGCTCTCGACCATCTGGGGCTTGATTTCGCCCTTGTCGGTCATTGCGAAGAGCGTGTCGAAGACGTGCAGTCCGAACGTGCGGGTGATCGCAGCGGTGGTGGCGTGCGGATCGAGGATCGTGACTTCGGATTCGAGAACGACGGTGAGGCCCTGGGCGGCGCGTGCCTCGCGCGGCCTGATCAAAGAAGTACCGGCCAGTGCGACACCGCCTGCCAGTGCCGTGCGACGTCCCAATACAGTACTACGCATGTAAATCATTCCCTTCATGGCCGGACTCCCACCGTAGACGTCTT
>JABMNB010000403.1 GCA_013205335.1 Rhodospirillales bacterium | reverse complement strand
GGCATTGACGGTGCGGCGGCCGATCAGCGGCTGTAACAGGGCCGCCCAGGTCTCCCCGTCGTTCACCTCGTCGCCATGGGCGTAGGAATCGCCGACCACCAGCACCGGCGGCTCGGCCAGTACCAGGCCGGCGGGCGCCGGGGTGAGGCGGTGGCCGGACAGGTCGTAAGTGACGCCGTCGGCGGCGAAGCCCGGTCGCAGGACGAAGCCCAGCTCGCTGTCGTGCTTCAGCCGTCCTGCGCCGGCACTGAGCGTCGCCTGGCGCTCCCGCAGGATGATGTTGGACCAGTCGAGCAGCGCCGCCGGCCCGCGCCACAGGCGGCAGCCCAGCTCCAGTACGAGGAGGCCCACCACCAGCGAGCCCACGACCAGCGCCGCCCGCCCCAGCAGCGGCCCCGCACGCACGTCAGTTGGCCTTGTCGCCGAGGGCGCCGGCCACCAGCCGTGCGATCAGGGCGTTGCCGGCGGCATTCATGTGCCACAGCACGTAGAGATCGCGCGGGCGGGGCGTGGCGGCCAGGGCCTCGTAGCTGTCGAGGGTGGCCAGACCGTTCTTCTTGCCGCAGTCCAGAAGGCCCGCCGTCAGGCGGCGCTGCTCGGCGGCGAATTTCGGATCGTCCCACACGACGGGATCGTAGGCGGCGACCAGCAGAACCGGCGCGCCACTGCTCTTCTGCAGCCCGGCCAGCCGCGCGGTGAGCCGGCAGGAGATCCGCTCGCCGTTGCCGGCCGGGTGGACGCGGATATGGTCGCCGAACCAGTCGTGCAGCAGGTCGAGCCGCCGCATGATGAAGTCGAAGGCGTATGAATAGCCGATCGTCCGCTGCCAGAAGGTCAGCGTCGTTTCGATCGCGGCCCGCGGCGGCACCGGTACGTTGCGCAGCGCGAACCCATCGCCCTCGGGATCGAAGTACGGCTTGTCGGCGCTCCACATCCGCCGCATCTCGGTCCGCCTGATGTCGTCGGCGATGAAGGCCACCACGATGGCGCCCGGCCGGTAGACCGGTGCCAGCGCCTCGGCGCGCAGCACGATCTGGTCGAAGCCGTAGCCGCTGACCCCGCCGTTGAGCACGCGTCGGCCGGTCAGCCGCTGCAGGTCGGCGGGCCAGCTCTCGCCGTCGCTGACCTCCTCGCCGAAGGTGAAGGAATCGCCCACCGCGAGGATCGGCGGCTTGTCGGCGGCGGGCACAGGCCCGGTGTCGCGCAAGCCGTCCGGGCCGATCGTGACGCCGGGCGCCGCGTAGCCGGCGCGCGGGCGGTAGCCCAGCCGCTCGTCGTGGACCGACCGGCCGCTGTCCGTCTCGGCCAGCACCTTGCGTGCGTCGAGCACATAGTTCGGCCAGGCGAACAGCCAGGTCCAGGTCGAGGCGCGGACGCCGAGTTCGAGCAGCCCCAAGCCCACGACGACCGAACAGAGGACGAGAGCGATGCGGCGCAGAAGCTCGGAGCGGGGGCGTTGCGCGTCGGGCGTATTCATCGTAGCGGCATGCTTTGAAAGGGAAACAGACGTGACACCGGGCGCGCGGGTGGCCGCCACCATAGAACTCCTCGACGAAATCGTCAGCCGCTCCGAACGGCCGGCCGATCTCGTCGCCAATGCCTATTTCCGTTCCCGCCGCTATATCGGCAGCGGCGATCGCCGGGCCGTGTCCGAGCGCGTCTGGAGCATCCTGCGCCGCTACGGGCAGCTCACCTGGTGGCTGGAGCGTACGCGCCATCCCGACCGCGGCGCCCGCGCCATCGTGGCCGCCGACCTGCTGCTGGTCGACGGGCTCGACATGGCCGCCGTCCAGGCCATGTTCGATGGCGGCAGCTACCGTCCGGCCCCGCTCGACGACGGCGAGCAGCGCGCGCTGCGCCAGATGGACGGCCACTCCCTGCCGCATCCCGAGCAGCCCGACTGGGTCCGCCTCAACATCCAGGAATGGGTCGCGCCGCATTTCCAGGAAGCCTATGGCGACGCCTGGGGCCGCGAGATTGCCGCCCTCGAGACGCCGCCGCCGGTCGACCTGCGCGTCAACCGCCTGAAGGCCAGCGTCGAGCAGGCGCGTGCCGCGCTGGGCCGCGAAGGCATCGACACCGAGCCGATGCGCTACGCCACCGACGGGCTGCGCCTGCGCCGGCGCCTGTCGGTCGTGAGGGGCGAGGCGTTCCAGAACGGCCTGGTCGAGATCCAGGACGAGGGCTCGCAGCTGGTGGCCGCGCTGGTCGATGCCAAGCCCGGCATGCAGATCGCCGACTATTGCGCCGGCGCCGGCGGCAAGACGCTGGCGATGGCGGCCTGCATGAACAACAAGGGCCGCGTCGTGGCCATGGATATCTACGAATCGCGCCTCGACCGCTCGGCCCAGCGGCTGCGTCGCGCCGGCGCCCATAACGTCGAACGCCGTGCCCTTCAGACCAAGGATGGCGACGCCGACAACCGTAAATGGCTGAAGCGCCAGGCCGGCGCCTTCGACCGCGTACTGGTCGATGCGCCCTGCACCGGCACCGGCACGTGGCGGCGCAATCCCGACGGCCGCTGGACCCTGCGGCCCGAGGATCTCGCCGAGCTGGTGCCCAAGCAGGCGGCCATCCTCGACGCCGCCGCGAAGCTGGTGAAGCCGGGCGGCGGGCTGATCTACGCCACCTGTTCGGTGCTGCCAGCCGAGAACGAGCACCAGATCGCAGCCTTCCTGGAACGCCACCCCGAATTCGAGGTGGTGCCGGTGGCCGCGATCTGGCGCGAGGTGCTGGCCAGCGAGCCGCCGCCCGAGGCCGAGAACGCGCCGTATCTGCGCCTGTCGCCGCTGAAGCACGGCACCGACGGCTTCTTCGCCGCCGCGCTGGTGCGCAAGTCGGCGCAGAAAGCCGCCCCTGAGGCCGCTCCTGTGGAGGAGGCGCCTCCTGAAGCGCCGGAGGAACCGGGCGAGGCGGCAGCATGATCCGCATCCGCCGGGCCTCGCGCCATGACGCCGCGGCGATCGGCCGGGTCCATGTCGAGACCTGGCAGGCGACCTATGCCGGGCTGCTGCCCGACGCCATGCTGGTCGCCATGTCGGACGTGCGCCAGTCGGCCTGGTGGTCGCAGCTCCTGCAGGACCCCGGCGAGGCGCGCGGCGTCTTCGTGGCCGACGACCAGGACATGGGCGTCGTGGGCTTCGGCAGCTGCGGGCCGGTGCGCGACCCGCCTGAAGGACTCGACGGCCGCGAGATCAAGGTCGGCGAGGTCTACACGCTCTACGTCGAGCCCGATTTCCAGAACCTCGGGCTCGGCCGCAAGCTGCTCGGCGCCCTGTTCCGCCAGCTCAAGGCCGACCGCTGCGACACCGCGGTCCTGTGGATGCTGGCCGAGAATTCCACCCGGTTCTTCTACGAGGGGCTGGGCGGCGAGCGGGTGGGCGAGCGGGTCGACACGATGGGCGGCACCGACGTCGACGAGATCGCCTATGTCTGGCGCGACCTCGGCGCCCCGCTGATCCGGCGCCGGCTGGCGGCGGAGGGGTGACCCTCTTCCACCCGCACCACCTCATCCTGAGGAGGCCCGCAGGGCCGTCTCGAAGGATGGGCTACACGCACCGCGCCCGTTGCCCATCCTTCGAGACGCACGCCTTCGGCGCGCTCCTCAGGATGAGGTTTCTGGTGTGAATTCGGAGTGGTCTTTACGGTTGCTGCCCCGGCCGGTCCCGCTTATATCGCCCCATGACCGACCGTTTGCTGATCGTCGATTTCGGTTCCCAGGTTACCCAGCTGATCGCCCGCCGCGTGCGCGAAGCCGGGGTTTACTGTGAAATCCTGCCCTTCCAGTCCGTCGACGACGCCAAAATCAAGGCGTTCGATCCAAGAGGGATCATCCTCTCCGGCGGCCCGGCTTCGGTGACCGAGGGCCAGTCGCCGGCCGCCCATCCCGCCATCTTCACCGCCGACGTGCCCGTCCTGGGCATCTGCTACGGCGAGCAGACCATGGCCAAGGAGCTGGGCGGCTCGGTCGAGAGCGGCCATCACCGCGAGTTCGGCCGCGCCGAGGTCGAGATCAAGGCCTCGACCCGCCTGTTCGACGGCGTCTGGCAACCCGGCGACCGCAAGCAGGTCTGGATGAGCCACGGCGACCGGGTGACCAAGCTGCCGGCCGGCTTCTCCGTCGTCGCCACCAGCGAGAACGCGCCCTTCGCCGCCATCGCCGACGAGAGCCGCGGCTATTACGGCGTGCAGTTCCACCCCGAGGTGATGCACACGCCCGACGGCGCCAAGCTTTTACGCAACTTCGCGCTGAACATTGCCGGCGCCAAAGGCGACTGGACCATGGCCGCGTTCCGCGAGCGCGCCATCGAGCAGGTCCGCGCCCAGGTCGGCAAGGGCCGGGTCATCTGCGGCCTCTCCGGCGGCGTCGATTCCTCGGTCGTGGCCGTGCTGCTGCACGAGGCGATCGGCGACCAGCTGCAGTGCGTGTTCGTCGACCACGGCCTGCTGCGCAAGGACGAGGGCGAGCAGGTCGTCCGCCTGTTCCGCGACAGCTACAACATCCCGCTGGTCCATGCCGACGCCTCGGAAACCTTCCTGAAGGCGCTGGCCGGCGTCACCGACCCGGAGACGAAGCGCAAGACGATCGGTGCTCTGTTCATCGACGTGTTCGAGGCCGAGGCCAAGAAGATCGGCGGCGCGGCGTTCCTGGCCCAGGGCACGCTCTATCCCGACGTGATCGAGTCCGTCTCCTTCACCGGCGGCCCGTCGGTGACGATCAAGAGCCACCACAATGTCGGCGGGCTTCCGGCGCGCATGAACATGAAGCTGGTCGAGCCGCTGCGCGAGCTCTTCAAGGACGAGGTGAGGGCGCTCGGCCGCGAGCTGGGCCTGCCGGCCGACCTGGTGAACCGCCATCCGTTCCCCGGCCCCGGCCTCGCCATCCGCATCCCCGGCGACATCACGAAGGAGAAGCT
>JABMNB010000402.1 GCA_013205335.1 Rhodospirillales bacterium | reverse complement strand
GATACTCGACGCTATCAGCGGCGCAACCGAAGAGTGAGCGAGTGAGAAACGTTCGCTGAAGAAACTGCTCATAAGGCATCGAAGTCGAGCGAGTGAGAACGACTTGCTCGCATGTGAAAATCAGTCACTCGCTTCTGAAAGTCTTCTTGGCACCGACTCGCGCGCCAGAGTGACGCGCATGGAAGTTTCCGAATGAGACCGGCAATGGAACCGGCCTCAGCCCGCGCGCGTTCGAGTTGCCAAGAATATCAGCTGGGGAATCCCACACCAAAAACGGGGCTTTCTTCGCCTGATTGCGGCAAAAAACGTAGCAACATCGCAACGCTCAACGTCATAAGGTATCGGGCGTTCATGTCGAACGCCGCCCGCCCGGGTCTATCCGGGCCAGCCAGCTCGAGGACTCGCGTTATGTCTACCTTTACGCTCCCGAAACTCCCCTACGCCGATGACGCGCTCGCGCCGGTGATTTCGGCCAACACCATCTCCTTCCACTACGGCAAGCATCACAAGGCTTACGTCGACAAGCTGAACGAGCTCGCCGCCGGCACGCCCTACGCCGACATGCCCCTCGAAGAGGTGGTGCAGAAGTCGGCCAAGGACGAGAAGGGCAAGGCGATCTTCAACAACGCCGGCCAGATCTGGAACCACACCTTCTACTGGAACAGCATGACGCCGAACGGAAGCGAGCCGACCGGCAAGATCAAGTCGGCGCTGGACGATAGCTTCGGCGGTCTCGATGCCTTCAAGGCGGCTTTCAAGGCGGCGGCCGTGGGCCAGTTCGGCAGCGGCTGGGCGTGGCTCGTCAAGGGCCCGGACGGCAAGCTCAAGATCGAGACGACGGCCAATGCCGACACCCCGATCGCGCACGGCGGCAAGCCGCTCCTCGTCGCCGACGTATGGGAGCACGCCTACTACCTCGATTTCCAGAACCGCCGGCCGGACCACGTCCAGGCCTGGCTCGACAAGCTGGCCAACTGGTCGTTTGCCGAGAAAAACCTGGACTGAGCGACAAGCAACGTTGGGCGCCATCATGCTGATCGTCCTGATCCCGATTCCAGTCGGGGCGCTGCCGACTTGGCCGCACAGCACGAGCGGGGGGCAACATCCCGGCGGCGGCATCGGCTTGGGACTCTCCGACGTCGCCTGCTATTGATGAGGCTCATCTAGCGCCTCCCCAGAAGCAAAAGGAGCGCCTCCGGGCGCTCCTTTTTTGTTCAGTCTCAATCAGCATCAGGAGCCGCCCGCTCAACTCAATAGCGGAACGTGACGTTGAGCGAGCCAAACTGCGTGATGCGATCACGCTCGAAGAACTCCGGTGTCCGCAGGATCTGCGTGTAGGAGATGCGCGTGCCACGGTAGAGAACTGCAAGGCCAACCTGCACCTCACCGACGAAGGGGCGATGCCATACGCGTTGGCTATAGCCATCGGTATTGCCGTCCAGGAAGATGTTGCGGGCCACCGCCGAACCGTCGAAGCCCGCGAACAGATACCAGCCGAAGCTGCCATCGCCGATGAAGGCGTCCGATCCCGGCAGCGCCGGCCGGGATCGCGTCGGTCCAAAGTCGTCCCGCAGGTTCTTTCCGATACGCGCCGTGCCGCCGACGCTGGCGTAGGTCGAGACGTTGCCGAGAGCTACAGCCGCCCGCGGAATGAAGTCCACTTCGAGCTTGGGATTGTCGATCAGCACGGCGCGGCCGGTCCGCCAGCGACGCTCGAAGGTGAGACCGACGGTCGGCTCGTTGTGAAGCTGGTTTCCCCAGCCGTAACTGGGCGCAACACCGATCAGCGTATGGAAATTGTTCTGCACGAACTCGCCGCCCGCGGCGGGGCCAATCACGCCGAGGTCTATCTGAAGGGTGTCGAGCCGGGTCGGCTCATCAAAGCCGGTTTTGGGGTCGTGGCGCTTATACGTGTACTGCAAGGCGAAGCTCGCATAGAGCCAGGCCGCGTAGGGCCGGTCGTTGTAGATCGGGTTCGAAACGTAGGTATTCTCAGGCGTGTAGATGTTCTGGCCGGCCGAGACGGCGATGCGGCGAATTACGGAATCGGCCGCGGCTTCGCCCAGAAAGGTCGGGATCGTCGTCATCGTGACAATGCCCTGGGGCATCTCGGTGATGGCGGGCGACAGCCAGCCGATCCTCAAACCGTTCGTATAGTCCCGGTCCGACTTGCCGAAACGATTGAAGACGTCGTTCTCGACCTGAAACGTGTAGATGCTGCGTTGTTCGTCCTCCGTGGCCGAGGGCCGAGGCGGCGGCTTTGTCTCTTCGGACGAAGAGGACTGAGCCCCGGCCGAAGCGGCAGCGGCGAGAAAGGCTGCCATCGCCAGAGCGATGGTCGTGGCGAGGCTGTGGTGCATCCCGCCGGAAACGCTTCGCCCGGCGGATGGTTGCGGTCAGCGAACGTTCACGGGTGCTGCGCGATCCCAGAGGTCGGCCCGCCACCAGATGGCGATCAATATCGTGAAGACGATGCCCAGTCCGCTGTAGAGGGTCCCGGTTGCCCTGAAACCGGTCCATTCGATCAGCGGGCCGGACAGCAGCAGCCCGACCGGCAAGCCATAGACCGCCAGCATGCGCACCCCCATGACACAACCTCGCAGGGCCGGCTTGGTGACGCGGAGCAGGATCACCGCCATCGGGATCATGCAAAAACTCTGAAAGAAGCCCCCAACGAAAAGGACCGCCTCGCCCAGCAGCGGCGTCGTCACCGAGGAGAACACGAGATTGAGCGCGAGCCAGACGATCGTGCAGACGATCATGGTGCGCGCAGGCCGGATATGGGCACCGTACATCGACACCAGGATTGATCCCGTGAGCGCGCCACCGGCGAAGCAGGCGATCAGCCAGCCGAGCCCAGTCTGGTCCATGCCATAGATGTCCCTGGCAACATAGGCAAGCATTGAGCCGACCAGGGGATACGCGGCGAAGTTCACCAGAAAAGCCAGAAGCATCACTGCGCGCACGACCGGCGTCGACCAGACATAGGCCAAGCCCTGGCGCAGCGCGCCGAGGGCCGACAGCGCGACCTCGCCTTCGCTCAGGATGCGCAGGCGGCGCGTGCCGACGCCGAAGGTCAGCGCAAGGCAGACTGCGTACACGCCGCAGACCGCCACGTAGGCCAGGCCCGAGCCGAGGGCCGCGACCAGGGCCGCGCCCGACAGCGCGCCCACGATGCGCGCGGAATCGGCGGTCGTCCGCGACACTCCCATGGCACGCATCAGGTAGTCGGCCGGCATGGTCTCGCCGACGAGGAGATTACGCAGCGTGATGTCCGAGGGGCGGATCAGCCCAATGATGGTGGCCAGCACGAACACGGGCCCCGGTGCCGCTAGGCCGGTCAGGAACATGACCGTCAGGCAGGCTGCCAGACCGAGGTAGCAGAGCCTCATCAGGAGCAGGACGTTGCGGTTGCCGATCCGGTCCCCCGCCATGCCGAAAAAGGGCGAAATCAGCGTACCGAGGAACTGTAGCGATCCGAACACCGCCAGCGCCAGGACCGAGCCGGTCGAGACCAACACGAACCATCCCAGGATGACACCTTCCATCTCGAACGCCCAGGAGGCGAGGAGGTCGGCCGGCCACTGGAAGCGAAAGCTCCTGATCCGGAAAGGCGCCAGAGCGGGCACACGCGCGATGAGGCTCACGTCTTGTTCGTTCCCTTCCCGGCGCCTCTCGTCGGAGCGCTTCGGGTTACGAAACCTGCGCTTTCGCGCTACAGACTGCAATAATCGCCTTGGCATGGCCCGCCCGCACTAATGGCCGGGCTTGGCCCTGTAAAACCCTAATTCTAGTGGTTCTATTGCTACCTCATCGCTTGTGAATATCAGTGGCTCGCGGTTGCGTTGCGGACCGGCTCAGAGCATTGTGACAGTGGTAGCCGTGAAGCGGTAAATGGCGCTTGAACCGCGCGCGGGGGTTTTGACTTGGAGAAGTCCGCGATGGGCGGTGCCGTGAAGCGTACGAAGTTTCATCTGATCCTGATCAAGCCGACTCATTACGATGATGACGGCTATCCGATCACGTGGCTTCGTTCGCACATCCCCTCGAATACCCTGGCCGCCCTCTACGGGTTGGGCGAGGACTGCCAGGCCCGCGAAGTGCTCGGCTCTGATGTAGACATCGTCATCCACCCGATCGACGAGACCAATACCCGCGTCCGCCCCGACCGGCTGATGGCGAAGATCGAACGCAGCGGCGGCAAGGGCTTGATCTGCCTGGTCGGTGTCCAGACGAACCAGTTCCCGCATGCCGTCGATCTCGCCCGCAAGTTCCTGAAGGGCCGCTTTCCCGTGGCAATCGGCGGCTTCCATGTGTCGGGCTGCCTCTCGATGCTGCCTGTGAT
>JABMNB010000401.1 GCA_013205335.1 Rhodospirillales bacterium | reverse complement strand
GTCTGGTCCATGAACTGTGAAAGCTGCGAGGAGCCGAAGAACTCGCGCACCGCAGCCGCCGCCGGCTTGGCGTTGATCAGGTCGTGCGGCATCACCGTATCGATATCGATCGAGCTCATGCGCTCGCGGATCGCCCGCTCCATGCGCAGCAGGCCGACGCGGTACTGGTTCTCCATCAACTCGCCGACCGAGCGGACGCGGCGGTTGCCGAGATGGTCGATATCGTCGATCTCGCCACGGCCGTCCTTCAGGCCATGCAGGACCTTGACGACCGCAAGGATGTCCTCGCGCCGCAGCGTGCGCTGGGTGTCGGGCACGTTTTCGAAATCGAGGCGCATGTTCATCTTCACGCGGCCGACCGGCGACAGGTCGTAGCGGTCGATGTCGAACAGCAGGCCCTGGAACAGGGTTTCGGCCTGCTCGAGCGTCGGCGGCTCACCCGGACGCATGACGCGATAGATGTCGAGCAGCGCTTCTTCGCGGTTCGAGTTCTTGTCCGCCGCCAGCGTGTTGCGGATGTAGGGGCCGACATTGACGTGGTCGATGGCGAGAGTCGGCAGCAGGTCGATCTCGTTCTCGTCGAACATCTCGAGCACGGCCTCGGTGATCTCCTGGCCGGCTTCGACGTAGATCTCGCCCGTCTTCTCGTTGATGACGTCGAGTGCGGCATAGCGGCCGATCAGCTCCTCGGCCGAAACGCGGATGTCCTTGAGGCCCGCTTCCTTCAGCTTGTTGAGCAGGCGCGGCGTCATCTTGGTGCCGGCATCGGCGACCGACTTGCCGGTCTTGCCGTTCACCAGGTCGTGCGTCAGCTTCACGCCGCGCATCGACTCCGATTCGAACGGCGTGTTCCAGCCGTCCTTCTCGCGTGTGTAGACGACCTGGCCGTAGAACGCCGACAGGATCTCTTCCGGAGACAGACCCTGGGCCTCGGACGGGTCGAGCGTCTGGTTCTTGGCGATGGCGGCGGCGCGCTTCTTCCAGGTGGTGTCGTTGTCGAGCGCCAGCAGCAGCGTCGTCACCGGGATCTTGCGGCGACGGTCGATGCGGACGTGGATCAGGTCCTTGGCGTCGAATTCGAAGTCGAGCCACGATCCGCGATACGGGATGATGCGGGCAGCGAACAGGTACTTGCCCGAGCTGTGGGTCTTGCCCTTGTCGTGGTCGAAGAAGACGCCCGGCGAACGGTGCATCTGCGAGACGATCACGCGTTCGGTGCCGTTCACGATGAACGTTCCGTTGTCGGTCATGAGCGGCATGTCGCCCATGTAGACGTCCTGCTCCTTGATATCGCGGATGGAGCGCGAGCCGGCTTCCTCGTCGATGTCCCACACCACGAGCTGCAGGGTGACCTTGAGCGGGGCGGCATAGGTGATGCCGCGCTGCTGGCACTCCTCGACGTCGTACTTGGGCTCTTCGAACTCGTACTTCACGAACTCGAGGCTGGCGCGCTCGGCGAAGTCCTTGATCGGGAACACGCCGCGAAAGACTTCCTGAAGTCCGGACTGCGTGCGCTTGGCGGCCGGCGTGACGCGCTGGAGGAAGCTCTCATAGGAGCTCTTCTGAACCTCGATGAGGTTCGGCATCGGCGCCACCGATTCGATATGGCCGAAGAAACGACGAATCCGTTTGCGCGTGTTGAAGGCCGTGGCCATCCTGCGTCCTCGAAGGTTCAAGGGCGGTGATAAACACCCGCTGCTTTCTCGGAGCTCCCGGCCCGCCAGCCGTTCGCCCCATCCGTCGCAGAGGGCCACTTGTCGGAACGGACCCCGCAGGGAAATCCGTTCGGAAAAGAGGCCCGATCGGGCCGGCCTCCCGAAGGAAGCCGGCCCGGCCGGTAAAATGTTCTACTTGAGCTCGACCTTGGCGCCTTCGGCCTCGAGCTTCGCCTTGAGCTTCTCGGCATCGGCCTTCGGCACGCCGTCCTTGACGGACTTGGGAGCCGCCTCGACGAGGTCCTTGGCTTCCTTGAGGCCGAGACCGGTGATCTCGCGGACCGCCTTGATGACGTTGATCTTCTTGTCGCCGGCGGCGGTGAGAACGACGCTGAACTCGTCCTTCACCTCGACCGGAGCGGCAGCCGCGCCACCGGCGGCGGCGACCGCGACCGGAGCGGCGGCGCTGACGCCCCACTTCTCTTCAAGCAACTTGCTGAGCTGAGCGGCCTCGAGGACCGTCAGGGCCGACAACTCTTCGACCAGCTTCTCGAGATTAGCCATTATAGTCTCCTGTAACCCGAACTTCGATTATCGTGACGTCGATTTGGTAGCGACTTACGCCGCCTTCGCGCCGTCTTCCGTGGCTCCGTAAGCTCCGAACACACGAGCGAGCTGACCGGCGGGCGCCACGAGCACACCAGCGACCTTGGTCGCCGGGGCCTGAAGCAGACCGATGATCTTGCCGCGCAGAGCGTCGAGGGACGGCAGGCTGGCGAGGGCCTGGACGCCAGCGACGTCCAATGTCTCACCATCCAGAGAACCGCCGACGATCGTCAGCTTTTCGTTGCCCTTGGCATAGGCCGCGACGACTTTCGCCGCTGCGACCGGATCCTTGGAATAGGCGATGGCAGTCGGTCCCGAGAACATGGGGCCGAGCGCCGTGAAGGGCGTACCCTCGAGGGCACGCAGCGTGAGCCGATTCTTCGTGACCTTGTAGCTCGCGCCGGCTGCCCTGATCTTGCGACGCAGGTCCGTCACCTCTTGGACGGTCAGACCTGACTGGCGAGTGATCACCATCAGGTTGGCGTCCTTGAAGATCTGGTTCAGCTCGACGATCGCTTCGGCCTTTTCCGAACGATTCACGGCTTTCTCCAACAATGGTCCAATCCAGGGGATCCGGATCGGACCGGCTGCGTTACAGACTGCGCAGCCTCCGTTAGCGGGTTAGCGCGAACGGAGACCTTGCGGTCCGGTTCGCCTGCCCCGGAAGTTCGGGCGCGTGCGCGCACCGTGAGGTGCAGCGTCGATTCCCTTGCCCCCGTCTGCGCTGGCGGGTTTCCCCATTACACTTGCCCCTGGAGGCGAAGCACCGGCGGTCTCGGACAGGTGGAGCTGGAAACCTTGCGGTCTCTTCGCTCCGTCCGCCGCGGGCCTGAGCCTGCGACGGAATCTCTTTAAACTCTGGCGTCCGCGCTAGCTGAGCGCAGTCGCCGGGTCGAGCTTGATGCCCGGACCCATCGTGGAACTGAGCGACACCTTCTTGATGAAAGTGCCCTTTGCGCCGCTCGGCTTGGCCCGGTTGATGGCCGTGACCAGCGCCTTGACGTTGGCGACGATCGCCTCCTCGCTGAAAGAGGCCTTGCCGACACCAGCATGAATGATGCCAGCCTTCTCGGCGCGGAACTCGATCGAGCCAGCCTTGGCAGCCTTCACCGCGGCGGCGACGTCCTGCGTCACCGTGCCGAGCTTCGGGTTCGGCATCAGGCCACGCGGGCCCAGAACCTTACCCAGCCGGCCAACCACGCCCATCATGTCGGGGGTGGCGATGCAGCGTTCGAAGTTCATCTCGCCGCCGTTGATCTTCTCGGCGAGGTCCTCGGCGCCAACGACGTCGGCACCGGCAGCCTTGGCTTCCTCGGCCTTCGGACCACGGGCGAACACCGCCACCCGCACCGACTTGCCGGTGCCGTTCGGCAGCTCGATCATGCCGCGCACCGCCTGGTCGGCGTGACGCGGATCGATGCCGAGATTCATGGCGACCTCGATGGTCTCGTCGAACTTCGCCTTGGCGTTGGCCTTGACGATCTTCACGGCCTCATCGAGCGAGTAGGTCTTGTCGCGGTCGACCGTCTCGGATGCCGTCTTGTAACGCTTTCCCTGAGCCATGGTCCTACTCCACCACCTGGAGGCCCATCGAGCGGGCCGAGCCCACCACCTGGGCCATCGCCGACTCGACGGTATCGCAGTTGAGATCGGGCATCTTCTGCTCGGCGATCTCCTTGACCTGCTGCTTCGTGACCTTGCCGACGATCTGCGTGCCGACCGTCTTGGCGCCCGCCTCGATGCCGGCCGCCTTCTTCAGGAAGTAGCTCACCGGCGGCGTCTTGGTGACGAAAGTGAAGCTGCGATCCTGGAACACGGTGATGACCACCGGGATCGGCATGCCCGCTTCCATCTTCTGGGTGCGTGCGTTGAACTGCTTGCAGAATTCCATGATGTTGACGCCCTGCTGACCGAGCTCGGGCCCGATCGGCGGAGACG
>JABMNB010000400.1 GCA_013205335.1 Rhodospirillales bacterium | reverse complement strand
GCGCACCTGTCATCGCATTCCGGCGAGCGGCTCCTGTATATTCTCGACGAGCCGACGACCGGCCTGCATTTCGACGACATTGCCAAGCTGCTCTCGGCGTTCCGGAAGCTGCTCGAGGCCGGTCACACCTTGCTGGTGATCGAACACAATCTTGACGTGATCAAGGTTGCCGACTGGATCATCGATCTGGGTCCGGAGGGCGGGGAAGGCGGCGGCACCGTGCTCGCTATGTCCACACCCGAACAGGTAGCGCACGTGACGGAGTCCTACACCGGTCGCTACCTTCGCGAAGTGCTCTCATCGGGCCGGATGGCGGCGTCGGAGGCGAGATGACACCAGGCAGACGGCGGACACTCGTGGTCATGCTGGCCATGACGTTGGTGCCCCTTTCCGCGACGGCGCAGCCGTTGTTGTTGGAGCTGATGCAGCGCTACGGCGTGGTCCTGCCCGGTCGCGGCATCGAGGGCGCGTTCGACGAAGGCATGGAACCGTCGGTCGCGGTGACACCAGGCGCCCTGGCCGGCCCCCTGGCCATGCTGTCAACCGCCACCGGGAAAGATCAGATCGCCGCGGCCTATGCGTTCGGCATCCTGGCCGGTCGATCAGGTCGCGCGGCCGCGCCGGCCGAGTTGACCTCGGCCGGACACGCCTTACTACAGCTCGTCAACTCCGGCGACCGCCGGGCCCGCATCGCGGGCGCTCGCGTGGCCGGGCGCGTCTTCGCCGTGGCCTTCGATCTTGCGGCTCTCGATTTGCGGCCGCCGGGGTTGGGCGCCGCGCTGTTCGCGCTGCTGAACCAGTCGAACGACACCGAGCAACTGGCCGCGATGGATGCGCTGGGCCTGACGCGCGACGCGACGGCCGTGTCGGCCCTGACGGAACGGTACTCCTTCTATCGCAATGCCGGCCGGCGGGCTCTTGCGGGCGGCGCACTGGAGGCGTTGGCTCGCATCGGCGATCCCACAACGACCGATCTCGTGCGGCTGCTGGTCAACGATCGGTGGGCCGAAGGCAGCGACGCCACCGCGCTGGCGGCGGCCTTCGCGCGCCAACGGCTCCTGAAGGACGGCTCGATCGCCGTGATTCAGCAGGCCCTGGGCGATCGCTCGCTCTGGGCGCAGGCGCGCGGATATCTCGCCGAGCTCGGCGCCCCCGTGCCGTGATTCTTCCCGCCCGGTTCTACGCGCGGCCCACGCTGGACGTGGCCCGCGATCTGATCGGCAAGGTGTTGGTGTACCGCGCCGCCAACGGCACCGCCTCCGGTGTCATCGTCGAGGCCGAGGCCTACATCGGCGAAACCGATCCCGCGTGCCACGCGTCTGTCGGGCGCACGCCGCGCAACGCGCCGCTGTATGGCCCGCCCGGGTTCGCGTATGTGTACCTGAACTACGGCATCCACTATCTGGTGAATGCGGTCACCGAGGCCGACGGCTGTCCCGCAGCGGTAATGATTCGGGCTCTCGAGCCGCTGGACGGATTGCCGATGATGCGGCGCCGTCGGGCCCGCGCACCCTGGCGAAAAGGTAAGGGTGCCATGTCGGATCGCGAGCTGTGCCGCGGGCCGGGCAACCTCTCGCGGGCGCTGGGGATTTTATTGTACGACAACCTGCGCCGGTTAACTAGTACGACTTTGTCAGATCCGCAGTTGACGAAACCGCTGTTCGGCTCGCTTCATCCACTGCATGTATCGAGGACGACTGGCAAACAGCAGCCCGGTAAAGATTTCCTGGACGAAGGCCCGCGCCTGCGGGAAGGTGAGCGGCACGCCCTTGTGGGTGCGCCGCCGTTCGCTCTGCACAAACGCGTAGGCGACTGCGCTGATCGCGATGTGATGCTGCCAGCCGGGATACGAGCGGCCTTCGAAGTGGTCGAGCCCGAGTTCGGTTTTGAGATCCTGATAGTGCTGTTCGATCGCCCAGCGGTGATGCGCCAGCCGCACGATCTGCGTGAGCGGGGCCGACGCCGGCAACGAGACCAAGTAGTGTTTCCGGCGACCAGTCGGCCCGAGGCCGCGCTCGCAGAGCAGCCAGACCTCTGGGGCCAAGCGTCGGGGGCGCCACTCGGTGGCGGGGGTGACGCGGATCGCAGCGAAGTGGGCGACCCATGGCGGATTGGTGCCGTTGCGCCACTGGACGCGCTTCCAGGCGCGCGCGGACAGCGCGTCGCTGAGCGCGCGGACGCTGATGGCCTCCTGATCGGGCCACCCGGCGCGGCGCGTGCGCGGCGGCGCTTGGCGGCGATCGATGCGCAGGGTTGGCGTGCCGCGAAACATCGTCAGCGTCGGCGAGATGCCGAGGGCATAGGGCAGCCGCAGGCGATCCAAGGTGTGGCGCACCGTGTGGTTGTCGCCGTACTCGGCGTCGGCCACGACCGCCGTCACCGTCACGCCCGCCGCCTGCGTCCGGTGCACCAGCGTCAGCGCGAGGCGCCATTTCTCTTGAAACCGGACCGTCGTGGGAATTCGGGCGGCCGCACACCGGGCCGGATCGGTCGTCCATCCTTCGGGCAGATACAGCGCCGCGCCCATGGGCCACGCCCGCTGTCCCGTCCACAGCGCGGCGGTCACGGCCACTTGGCAATTCGCCACCTTGCCCAGGGCCCCACAGTATTGCCGCGCGACGCCGACGGAATGCGGCCCCGACTTCGGGAAGCTCGTTTCGTCGAGGATCAGAATCCCGGTGCGCTCCGGCACCACGGCCCGCAGCCGCCGCCACACGCCCTCGGCGTCCCACGGCGCATGCGTGATGAAGTGCTGAAAGGCTTGGTACGACGTCGGCTCGCTGATCCGATCGAGCATCGCCGACATCGACTTGCGGGCGCTGTCGCCCAGCAGGCCGTCGACGTACTGTCGTAACGACACGTGCTGCGCGCGATGGCCGAAGCAGTCCTTGAACTGATCCAACCAGCCCGTCAGTCGTCGCAACAGCGCCCACGTGGATCGATCGAGCACTAGGGCGCAGCGTAGCGAACTCGACGGAAAAGTACAATGTCCTCAATTCAGATCACTCATCGATTCCCTCGGGAATCCGGCGAAGTGACAAAGTCGTACTAGCGG
>JABMNB010000399.1 GCA_013205335.1 Rhodospirillales bacterium | reverse complement strand
CCCCGGACCACCGGCGGCTGATGTGGTAATCTTCTTCACGGCGTTGCTCTCCTTCGTTGGATTCGACACCCCGAGCCTAACAGGCTCAAGGTGAGCAACGCCTACTTCACAATTTCAACAGAGGCCGGGACATCCCCCAGGGAAGTCATAGAATGCCTTATTCCTAAGGCGAGTACCGCGGTTGGAGTTCTTTACGCCACCAGACTGTCGAAGTCTGTTAACGTGAACCTGTACCCAAGTTTGAAAGTCGGTTCAGCCGAAGAGAAATACGACTGGTGATCAAATCGCTGAAGCCCGGATTTTTTTGGCGAGCGTTTTCCGGTTGTTCCCCTTGGCTGCGAGGGCAGTCACCTGCCTTGGAGCCGGCTCCTTCAGTCGGAGTAGGCATTCCGAGCATGTGCCGCCTCGACGTAAAGAGGCGGCAAGTTCAAGCCGCGGCGCCGCAGGCGGGTGGCGTTGAGCGCCACATCGAAATGCGTGGCCTCCTGAGCCTTCGGCGGGGCGGCTTGACTGTCAGATGCGAGCCACTCTAGCGCCATGCGCATCGAGATCCTGCCATATTCCTCCGGCGATGGGGCGATGCTAAGGCCGCCACCGTCAGCAACGTAGCCTGAACTCACGCCGATCGGCATGGGCCGGCATGCGGTCTCCATCCAGCCTGCCAATTCAGCGCCCGTCACTGCCTTCGTCGATCCCGCGGCCAGTGGCATGCCGCGATAGCTCAGCACGAGGATAATGTCGGCCTTTCCGGCCCATGATTCGCAGCCCCGTTTCCATTGACCGAAATCGCCAACTGCCGCGGCCTCGACCAGTTGCAGAGGGGCCCAGTCGAAGCGCTTTACCTGCTCGAGCTCTGCGTGCCCCGTCTCGCTGTCCCGTGCCAAGGCCGCGACCCTCAGTGGGCGGTGTGAAGCCGTGCCCGCTGCAAATGGGGGCACCCCATGCAGCGCCTCGATCACATCCCTGATCGCCAGCAGGGGCAATGTTTCGGCCACGCCGGTCACCGAGGTGCGCCCATCGTACCCGTAGCGCGACGGGGGCTGGTTGATCGAGACATAGAGTCGCCGCAGGTCCGGCCGCCCATTTTCATGACGGGCCACGAGGTTATTTGCTTCGTCGTCCACGGCGATCAGCATGTCTGGCGACAATCGGTCCACCGCCCGGCGCGCATCCTGCACTCGGACGCGTACTACCTCCGGACTGCTCCCTGGCTCGTCGAGGCGCATGTAGTGCCGTTCCACGCGGACGGGCTGACGGCTCGCCTGCAGCTCGCGCTCGAAGGCAAGGTCGAGCCCTCGTACCCAGGCACTCCCCTCGCTTCCGGAATGCAGGATCAGGATCCGAGGGAGCGAGGCCCTGAAGCCGGCAAGCGCGAGGAGCCCGCCCAGGACGAAGCTGAGTATCATCAGGCGCCGCAGTTGCCGCCTCATGCCAACCCCAGCCAGCGCCACCACGGGATCGAGGCGTAGGCCACGACGATTCGCGCGACGTTCATACCAGTATTGTAGAGGAAAAAACGCCGACGATCGAAGCTGTCCGGGGCAACCTGTGAAGTGAACTGCAGGAAGACCGAACTCTGATAGGGCAGAAACCAGATGTCACTGAACATCGTCGCCAGGAACAGGCAGATCCAGGGATGGATGCCGTTTGCCTCTGCGATTGGCAGCAGGATCACGAAGGATGCCAGCATCCCCGCGGTGAGCGGCAGAACGAGACGTACCAGCAGTGTGACGGCCAGCGCGGCGAGGACGAAGACTTCCAGCCTTCCATCCACGAATTGGAACCATGGCGCGAGCGCCCCGGCCAGGGCGACCTGCAGTCCGTGATGGTCCATGATGCGCGTGATACTGTCCAAACCAACCAGGAAGAACAGCATTGGCCAGTCGATCTCGCGGCGAAAGTCCTGCTTCGAGAACTGGCCCGAGATGAGAAGGACGACGAGGACGACTCCTGCAAACCAGGCCATGGGGACCTGGTGCCAGGCATACGTGCCAGCGGCAGCGAGGAAGAACAAAAAACCGAGGGAGGCCAGTCGCTCGGCCGGCGCCAGCGGACCGAGCAGAGCGAGCTGCTCGACAATGCGTTCCTTGGGCAGGGAGCGGGGGGCAGGCCCTCGGAACAGACCGGCGGACAACACGCCATGCAGCACGGTCACGCCAAGCGCTGCGACCCCGGCCGCGAGTCCCCAAAAAAGGCCAAGGAACTCGGCCTGGATCTGCGCTGGAAGCAGACTAACCGCCACGATGTTGGCCGACTTGCTGGTTGCGAGCATTGGCGACATCAGCATCGCACCAGAGAAGGTCGCCGCCATAAGGCCGGTGGCGGCTCGGCTTCCGGGGGGCACCTTCAAGCCCTCTAACATGTCGCGGTAAAGGGGCAGAAGCAGCGAGAGCCGATTGTTGCCCGAGGGCATCACGGGCGACAGGGCGAATCCGCCGAACAGCAGTACCGACCGGTGGAAGAGCGGACGATCCGGCATCTTGAGCAGCAGCCACAGCATCGCCCGATAGCTCAGCCCTGAGGCCGTGATGATCGCCGCCAGTGCGAACACTCCCACCAGCATCACGAAGCCGGCAGAGGAGAAGCCGGCCAGCGCCACCGCGGGAGGGGCCAAGCCCACGAACAGTATGGCGACGATGGCCAGCAGGGGCGGGATGAACTCGTCGACTAGGGCGAAGACCCACAGCACGATCATGGCCGTTCCAATGGCGATCGTCATGGCGGCCTGGGGTGTCCAGCCGATGTAGGCTCCGAGCAAATAGGCGAGAGGGGGCAACGCCACGGCCATTGTCCAGCCGATCACCTCGAACAGGCCGACCTGCAACTGCCGCCGGGGCGGCGGCATCGACGGCCGCGCCACCGGTTCCATCGCCAGTCGCGAGGTGAACTCGCTGAAGGCACGGCCTACGCACTCGGGATTGTCGCGGGCGAAGGCCCTTAGAGCATCGGCGGGCACGCTCCAGCCGGCTCCGTCGCGACGCGCCACTGCCGAGAGGGCATAGCGATCGATGCCGGCCGCGATTTCCTCGCCACACGAAGCGGTGGGCGCGGCGACCTCGCGCCCGCCGGGCGTGACGAGCTGGAAGTCCTGCTGCGCGGCGAGCAGCAGGCCGGCAGCAGGTTCTCCCGCCCGCGCAACCACCTCGCCGGCACGATAGGCGAGGGGCTCCATGGCGCCCAGCAACCGTACGAATCGCGCCGGTGCCATGTCCCGGAAGAGCGGCGTCTCCCGCAATATGGCCAGCGGGCCGGCCTGTGAGGACGCCATCGATTGGCTTAGGGAAGAGAGATCGGTGCTCGGTGGAATCACTTGCGGAGCAATACGGTCTGTTGACAATCGATCAGCCCGAGCGTCGTTATCGAAAGGGGGAAACCATGTCACTGTCGCTCAAATCGCAGGCGATTGCTATCCGACTGGGTCATTCGCCCGCGTAAGAGACCGTTGGATTTCAGGCTCTTTCCCTCCGCCAGTGCCGCACGCGATATCGGTCTCCGGCGACGACAGTGAGCCCAAAGAAGCCCAATAACGGCGGGCATTTCGCCAACGACTTGTTGACCGGGCTCGGCGCCGCCAGGGCCTGCCGGCACTCTCTCAGGCCCTTTCTCTCCGAAGCTGTTGACTGCCGGATTTAGTACGCTTCTCGTAAATCATTGAATTGACGTGGTAATTCGGCGCGTAGTTCTGCGTGTTTGGAGTGGGAAGGTGGTCGGGGGCGGAGGCTAGGAGTAAACTGCGAGATGTCGGAGAGGCGCTACTATCACCAAGAAGCCGCTTGATAGCCCGTCGGCCGTTTCAATATCTTGAACTTGCGCGATCAGCCCGTCCCCGCCGCCAATACGGACAGCCCGCGGACGTCCGTCATTTCCTCAAGCCGGTCTACGGTGTCGATCAGCTGCGCAGCGGCCCCGGATGCCAGCGGCTCGGCGCTGAAAGACAGGCAGCGGTGGAACTTTGCCAGATGCTGCGCCCTCGTGAGCGGGCGCGCCGGATGGGCGAGCATCGTCTCGGCCCGCCAACGGAGCGCGCGGCCGTCGCGCAAATGCACCACCACGGTCTGCGGCGCCAGCGCATTGGGATCGGTGCTGCCGTCGTCGCGCGTCTCGACGCGCGCCGCCAGCACGTAGGTTTCCGGGTCGACCAGCGCGTCCCCGCGGAAGTGGGCCAGATCGAGTGCGCCGTGCTGCAGCGTCTTGGCGACCGCGTAGGCCATGCAGAGGCGGGCGTAGCTGGCGCCGGCGTCGGGCCGGGGCGGACGACCGACCAGGCGCACGATCAGCGGCGGCGCGATCACTTCGATGCGGGCGACATCAGCCACGGCAAAGCCGTGCTCGGCACGCAGCGTCATCACGCCTTCGATGCCGCCATGAGTGGCACGCCCAGCGGGATAGGGCTTGTGACTGAACTCGGCCATACGACCGGCGTGGGCGAGGCTGTCGAGCACCGGAGCGAGGTCATGAGCTCCCTCGAACAGCGGCAGATAGCCGAAAGGCCCCTCGAACACGGCCTGCGCCGCGGTAAAGCCTAGCGGTGCCAGCTCGCAGGATTGCAGTGCGGCGCGGGCGTTGAAGGCGACCTGTACCGGCAGGATGGGGCTGCCTTCCACGTGTGCCTGCATGGTGCCGCTGGCTTGCGCGAGCTGCCAGGCGAAGGCTGCTTCCAGCGTTGACTGGTCAAAGCCGAGCAGACGGCCGGCCGCCGCCACCGCGCCGAAGCCGCCGGCTGTCGCGGGTCGGAAGAAGCGGAAGCCGGCGCGCGAGGCGAGGCCGAGGCCGGCGGCGATATCGACACCGACCGCCAGAGCCGCGATCAGCTCCGTGCCGCTCGCGCCGCCCTGCAGTTCGGCCGCAGCCAGCGCGGCTGGCAGGACGGTGGCCAGGGCATGCACCACCGCGCCCTCGTGCAGGCAGTCGTATTCCTGGTTGTGCATCTGCCAGGCGTTGAGGAAGGCAGCGACCGGCGCGGAGAAGCACGCCGATCGACCCCACACCGGTACCGCGGCCGGTCCCCGGGTGCCGCTCCAGCCGGACGCCACGCGCAAGAGCTCCTCGCTGCCCTCGGTCGTGGAGCCGGCGATGCCGACGCCGAGGCTGTCGAGCACGAAGACCTTGGTGCGCTGCACCACGGCACCGTTCAGGTCGGAGAAGCGCGTTTCGAGGGCATGCGCGGCGAAGCGGGCGGCAGCTGTTTTCATCGGTTAAGGACCTATGGGAAGCAACGACCTCGTGGCCGTTCGTTACCTACAACGTGCAAGTTAAGACCGGCATGGCTGCGCTATTCAATCATGATGTTTAGGGCACCTCGAATAATAGCGCCGCTGACTGACGTGTGCGAGTCTCGTAGCTGACGAGATGGTTCGGCGAGGGCGATGATGGCGCAGTTCGGCTTCTTCGATGCGGACAAAAGGCTTT
>JABMNB010000050.1 GCA_013205335.1 Rhodospirillales bacterium | reverse complement strand
GGCCTTTTGCCAGCGCTCCAGCGTTTCGACGAGGGTTTCCAGCCGGCCAAGTGTTTCACGTGAAACACCCTGAAGCGGGTCCATGACTAGGCCGCCCGCCGACGGACGTGCTTCAGCAGGGCGACCAATGCCGCCGGGGTCACGCCCGAGATGCGGGCCGCCTGGCCGAGGGTTGCCGGGCGATTGGCTTCGAGCTTCTGGCGAACTTCCGTCGAGAGACTGCCGATGGCGCCATAGTCGAGATCGGACGGGAGGCTCAAAGCCTCGTCCCGACGATAGGCCGCGATGTCGCCGCGCTGCCGGGTGAGATATCCCTCATATCGGGCGTCGATCGTGAGCTGCTCCGCCACCTCGGACGACACGCCAGACAGCTCCGGCCACAGCTCGACCAGCCGGTCCCAGCCGATTTCTGGATAGGCCAGCAGATCCAGGGCCGACCGTGCGACACCGTCCTGGTTGATGGCAATGCCGCGCTTCGCCAGGGCGGAAGGACTGGTCTTCAAACCACCGGCAAGGCCACGGGCCGCTTCCAGGGCTTGATGTTTCACGTGAAACAATGTCGCTCGTTCTCGCCCGACACAGCCGATCTCCAGCCCGCGCGGGGTCAGGCGCTGGTCTGCGTTGTCGGCGCGCAGCCACAGGCGATACTCGGCCCGCGAGGTGAACATGCGGTAGGGTTCGGTTACGCCGAGCGACACGAGATCGTCGATCAGGACGCCGAGATAGCCGTCGGCGCGGTCGACGATGAAAGGCTTGGCCAGCACCGCATTCAACCCGGCGATCAGGCCCTGGGCCGCCGCCTCTTCATATCCGGTCGTGCCGTTGATCTGGCCAGCCATGTAGAGGCCCGGAACGCGCCGGGTCTCCAGGGTGGCCTTCAACTCCCGCGGATCGATGTGGTCGTACTCGATGGCATAGCCCGGCCGCAGCATCTCGGTGCGCTCCAGACCCGGAATGGTCTGCAGCATCGCCAGTTGCACGTCCTTCGGCAGCGAGGTCGAAATGCCATTGGGATAGACCGTAAAATCGTCCAGCCCCTCGGGCTCGAGGAATATCTGATGCCGGTCGCGCTGGCCGAACCGGACGACCTTGTCTTCGATCGAGGGACAATAGCGCGGACCGACGCTCTCGATCTGGCCCGAGTACATCGGCGCCCGATGCAGGTTGGCGCGGATGATCTCATGCGTCGCCGCCGTGGTCGTCGTGATGTGGCAGGGAACCTGGGGCGTCGTGATACGATCGGTGAGATAGGAAAACGGCCGCGGCGGGTCATCGCCGTCCTGCCGCTCGAGTGAGGCATAGTCGATCGTCCGGCCATCAAGGCGGGCCGGCGTGCCCGTCTTGAGGCGCCCCAGCTTGAAGCCGAGACGCTGCAATGTCAGCGCAAGGGCGGTGGACGGTTCCTCGATCCCGTCACCGCGCGCGCGGCCGGCGGGAATCTTGGTTTCGCCCATATGAATCAGGCCGCGCAGGAACGTGCCCGTCGTCAGGATCACGCGCCCGGCGCCGATCTCGGCGCCTGATTCGGTGATCACGCCGGCACACGCTCCGCTTGTATCCAGAACGATATCCGCAACCGCATCGGCCCGGATCTCGAGGTTGGCCTGTTCGGCCAACAACGCCTGGATGGCCTGGCGGTAGAGCTTGCGATCCGCCTGGGCGCGCGGTCCGCGCACCGCAGGCCCCTTGGAGAGATTGAGCGTGCGAAACTGGATGCCGCCACGGTCGATCGCCCGCCCCATGATCCCGTCCAGCGCATCGATCTCGCGGACCAGATGGCCCTTGCCGAGCCCCCCGATCGCCGGATTGCAGGACATCTCGCCGATCGTCTCGACGCGGTGGGTGAGGAGCAGGGTGCGGGCCCCCAGGCGCGCCGACGCGGCCGCGGCTTCACAGCCGGCATGGCCGCCGCCCACCACGATCACGTCATATGAAAAGGCCCGCATGCCGGGCCCTTTACCCCTCCGGTCAGCGCCGGTCCAGATGATCGAGGTGACTGGTGTCGTTGATGAACCCCACCCGCACGTCGCCGCCTGCGAAGACCTCGACCTCGTTCAGCGTGCACGGGTCCTGGGCCAGCTTCCAGTAAGCCGACAGCGGCTGGTCGAGGAGCTGCAGCAGCAGCGCGCGGTTCACGCTGTCATGACCGACCAGGACGACCGTCTCGTCGCGATGCCGCTCCAGCACCATGCGAAGCGCGTTCGAAGTCCGCGCCACCACGTCCTGCAACGACTCACCATCGGGAAAGCGCACGAGGTGCGGCGCCTGCCGCCACAGCCGATAGGCGTCCGGCGTCTCCTTCTCGATCTCCTCATGGGTGCGCATCTGCCAGGCGCCATAGTCGATATCGCCCATGCCGTCGTGGACAGCCGCGGGAATTCTGCAGACTTCTGCAACCCGGCTGCCCGTCACGACGCACCGCTGCAGCGAACTCGTGTAGACGGCCACGGGTTTCCAGCGCGCGGCGATGCGGGCGGCCAGCGCATCGGCCTGCGCCAGCCCCGTGGCGGTGAGCGGAAGCTCCGCGCGACCACGGAAGCGGGCGGGGTGGATTCCGTCGACGTGACCGTGACGAGTCAGCAGAATTTTGGTCATCGCCGAGTGTAGCGTGCGCCACACGGCGTACCCGTGTCGCATGGCAGCCGATCACGAAATCTTGACGGCCGCTGCCGATGTGCCTTAACGAGAGGACATCGACGGTCCTCCTTAACCGGAGGCTAACAGGGAATGCCGTGCTGCTCCTTCGGGAGCTAATCGGCAGCTGTACCCGCAGCTGTAAGCGGCGAGCGACTGCCCAAGAGTCACTGGACCCATGGTCTGGGAAGACGGGCAGGAGCCGAGACCCGCGAGCCAGAAGACCTGCCGGCGATAGCGTCGCTCTTCCGATGGACGGGACAATCCAACGGGACGGTCAACCGAGCGGTGACGCGCCTTGTGCGTATTGCTGTTTGGGGGAATCCGTCTATGACGCCGATCCGTAGAATTCTGTCTGCCCTGTTTCTGGCGTCGCCCGTCGTGGCGCCCGTGGCCGTCCATGCCCAAACCGAACCTGCGGGCACACTGCCCTCCGTGGTCGTGACGGCCGATCGCTTCCCCACCGACCCGGACAAGGTCACGGCCAGCTACACCGTCGTCATGCAGGAAGAGATGCAGCGACGGCAGCTCCGCAATGCCGCCGAGGTGCTGAGGACCATCCCCGGCGTCTCCGTGCAACAGTCCGGCGGCGTGGGCACACAGACCTCGGTCTTCGTGCGCGGCTCCAATTCCAATCACGTGCTGGTGCTGATCGACGGCGTCAACGTCAGCGATCCGTCCAGCGGCAACGGCGCCGTCGACTTCGGAAACTTCCTCACCGAGAACCTCGACCGCATCGAGGTCGTGCGCGGCCCCATGAGCACGATGTACGGCAGCCAGGCGATGGGCGGCGTCATCAACATGGTCACCAAGGCCGGCAAGGGGCCGATGAACGGTGCGGCGTTCACCGAACTCGGCACGCGGCTGACAAGCAACAGCGGTGCCTACGTACGCGGTAGCGAAGGAAAATTTAATTACAACCTGACCGTCGCCGGCACGTTCAGCCCGAACGACACGCCGGTGCCCGCGCGGTTCACACCGAACGGCGGCTTCGTCGACACAGACCCCTACCGCAACATAACGCTCGCGGCCCGCCTGGGCTTCGAGATCAACGAAAACACCCAGTTCAATTGGTACGGCCGCTACATCGACACCAAGGTGAACTACGACCAGGTCGGGCAGGAAGATCCGAATGCCAATACCTACACGTCGCAGTTCTACACGCGCGGCGAACTCGAAGGATCGTATTTCGACGGACGCTGGAAGCCCGTCGTCGGGGTCAACTACAGCACGATCACGCGACACGATCTCGACTATGCCAGCCCGCAGAACCCGTTCCCGTTCAACACCGACAGCTGGTTCAACGGTCGCCGCCTGCAGGCCGATTTCAAGAACCTCGTTAAGATCATCGACCAGATCGAGGTCATCGGCGGTATCGATTACGACCGGCAATGGGCCTACACCAACACGGTCGGTCCGTTCACTCCCTACACGCAGGCTTGGGGCACGATGGCCCAGACCGGCATCTACGGCCAGCTGCGCCTCAACCCGTTCGAAGGCTTCAACCTCAACGTCGGCGGCCGCATCGACATGAACGACATGTTCGGCACCGTGGGCACCTGGCGTGCCGGTGCGTCCTACCTGTGGGCGCCGACGGACACCAAG
The DNA here is from genome assembly GCA_013205335.1 of Rhodospirillales bacterium. Taxonomy (GTDB): domain Bacteria; phylum Pseudomonadota; class Alphaproteobacteria; order Reyranellales; family Reyranellaceae; genus Reyranella. Next base: position 6,459 of record JABMNB010000050.1, on the reverse strand, counting down.
ATCAAGGCCTCTTACGGCACCGCCTTCAAGGCGCCGGCGCTGATCGAAATGTTCGGCCCGGGGCCGTTCTGCGGCGGCAATCCCAACCTGCAGCCGGAATACAGCCGCGGCTACGAGGTCGGCGTGGAGCAGGGGATCTTCGACCGCAAGGTGAAGGCCGGCATTACCTATTTCTTCAACACCTACTCGAACCTGATCCAGTGCGCGCCGCCGACCTTCGCCCTGATGCAGAACGTCGCCAACGCGCAGACCGAAGGCTTCGAAATGACGCTGCAGATCAGCCCGGCGAAGTGGTTCGATCTCTATTTCGACTACACCCACCTGATCGCGCGCAACGTCGATGCCAACCAGCCGCTGCTCCGTCGCCCCGGCGACGTCTTCAACATCCGCGCCGAGGTACGGCCGTGGGAGAACACCCTGTTCGGCGTCGGCGTGCTGCAGGTCAACAGCCGATTCGACGCCAACGCCGTCACCGGTGCGATCATGACCCCGGCCCCTTACACGCTGGTGCGAATCACGGCCCAGTACGACGTCATCCCGTCGGTCCAGCTCTTTGCCCGCGCCGAAAACGTCCTGAACCGGGTGTACGAGGAGCCGGAAGGCTTCCAGGCACCGTACTTCCAGGCCTTCTTCGGCGTGAAAGCCCGGTTCTGACCGGCGCGACATCCCTGCGTCACCGGCGAAACTTGCTGCAAGTCTTCGCCGGTGGCGTAGCTTTCGCTACCGTGACCAAAGCAACCGCCGCCTCGCCGACCACCATTGCCTTACTCCATCTCGCCCCCCGGCCCGGGGAGATCGCGGCGAACCGGCGTGCCCTCGAACAGGCTGTGCGGCGGGCCGCGGCGAAGGACGCCCGACTGGTCGTGACGCCCGAGCTTGCGGTGAGCGGCTACGGCTTCCGCGATCTCATCGGCACCGACTGGATCGCGAGCGGGCAGTCCGCGCTGTTCGCCTGGGCCGGCGCGCTCGCGCGCGAGACCGGGGCGGCGCTGGTGCTCGGCACTCCCGAGGCCGCGGCGGAAAACGACGCGCTTTACAACAGCATGGTCCTGTTCGCGCCGGACGGGTCGGTGACCGGCTGGCATCGCAAGATCAACGCGCTGCGGATCGGCTCGGAATCCTGGTCGACGCCGGGCGACCGCACCTCGGTTTTCGCGGTCGACGGCATCGGCAGGATCGGCTTCTTCGTCTGTGCCGACATGTATTCGACCCGCATCGTCGACGAAACCGCGGCTCAAGGCGTCGACCTGCTGCTGTCCTCCGCCAACTGGGCACCCGGCCATCACGGGCCGAACGGCGAATGGGAGCGGGCCTCCGCGACAACCGACCGGCCGGTCCTCGTCTGCAACCGGACGGGATGCGACGTGCTCGACTTCGAGGCCGCCCAGTCGGTCGCCGCCGTCGACGGGGCGATCGTCTTCTCCCATGCCTCCCCCGAGCCAAGCATTGCGCTGGTCGACTGGACACCCGACACGCGCCGCCTCGCCCACTGGCGCGTCACAGGCGCGGCCTAGGGCGCTGAGATCATGCAGATTGGACTGAAGATACCCCAACAACGACCTCATCCTGAGGAGCGCTCCGCAGGAGCGCGTCTCGAAGGATGGGCACGAGCACGTCATCTTTTACCCATCCTTCGAGACGCCGCGCTACGCGCGGCTCCTCAGGATGAGGTCGTTGCCTGGTCCTGACGATGGCGCTCCGTCGCACCCTCTCGCGCATCTCGAGCCTCGTGCTGTTGCTCGCCGCCCTCCCTGCCGCCGCGCAGGTGCCTCAGCGTGTCGTGACGCTCAATCTCTGCCTCGACCAGATGGCGCTGCGCCTCGCCGCCCCCGGCCAACTCGTGGGGGTGAGCTACCTGTCGCAAGACCCGCACCTCTCGGTACTCGCCGACCGCGCCGCCGCCATCGAGCCGGTGCGCGAGTCCGTCGAAACGATCCTGACCTTGCGGCCCGATCTCGTCATCCTCGGCAAGGACTCGCACGCGCGCCTCAAGCGCCTGCTGCGCGACGCTGACATACGCGTCCTCGAATTGCCGTGGGCCACTTCGATCGAAGAAGCCGAGACCGTCATCGAACAGATGGCCGTCGCGCTCGGCCGCGAGGGAGCCGGTCGCACCCTGATCGCCGGCATGCGCGAGCAGCGTCGCCGGCTCACCTGGACGGGCGCTTCCCTCGGCACGGCTATCCATCTGGAGGCCAATCGCGGCACGTCGGGGAAGGGCAGCCTGATGGACGAGCTGCTGCGTCTCTCCGGCTTCCGCAATCTCGCCGCCGACCTCGGCATCGGGTCCTTCGGCCGCGTGTCGCTCGAGACCGTGCTTGCCGGCCAGCCCGACCTGCTGGTGCTCGATGGGGCCGCCAATGCCAGCCCCGCACGCGCCACCGAGTTCGTCGGCCATCACGCGCTCCTTGCCCTCGCGGGCAAGGCGAAGCTCGCGTCGGTGCCGACCAGATATTCGATCTGCGCCGGTCCGGACAATTTCGAGGTGATGCGGCTCCTGGCAGAGGCGCGGCGATGAATCGCTGGCTGCTCCTGCTGGTGGCGATGCTCTATCTCGTGTCGCTGGCGGTCGGTCCGGCCTGGTGGCCGTGGCGGCTGGGCACCGAGGTCGGCTGGACCATCGTCTGGGAGCTGCGCGTGCCGCGCGCCACCCTGGGGATGCTGATCGGCGGCGTGCTGGGCCTCAGCGGCGCGGTGCTGCAGGGCTGGCTGCGCAATCCCCTGGCCGAGCCGGGCGTGATCGGCGTATCGGCCTGCGCCGGCTTTGCCGCGGTCTGTGCCTTCTACAGCGGCCTCGCCGCCGCCTTCGTGCTGGCGCTGCCGCTGGCCGGCATCGCCGGCGCCGCCCTTGCCGTCGCCTTGCTGATGGGCGCGGTCCGCGCAGGGACAGGCACGGTGTCGCTGCTGCTGATGGGCGTGGCGATCAATGCCATCGCCGCCGCGCTGATCTCGCTGGTCCTGGCGCTGTCACCCAATCCCTTCGCCTATCAGGAGATCTCGCTCTGGCTGGCCGGCTCGATCGTCGACCGCGACCTGCGCTACCTCGCCATCGCCGCGCCGTTCATGATCCTGGGCGCGGCCATCGTCCTGGGGGCCGGGCGCTGGCTCGACGCCCTGTCGCTGGGCGAGGACACGGCGCGCAGCCTGGGCGCCGACACCAGGTCGCTCGGCCTGCGTCTCACCCTGGGCGTCGGCCTGATGGTGGGCGCGGCCACCTCGGTCGCCGGCGTCGTCGGCTTCGTCGGCCTGATCGCTCCGCATCTCGTTCGGGCGCGTGTGGCCTTCCGTCCCGGCGCAACACTGGTGCCTTCGATGCTGGTCGGCGCCGCTCTGGTGCTGGGCGCCGACATCGTCGTGCGCCTTCTGCCGACGGCATCCGAACTGCAACTCGGTGTCTTCACCTCGCTGGTCGGCGCGCCGTTCCTGGTGCGCGCCGTGCGCAAGGCCCACGCCGCCTGGCTCGCCACATGACCGTGACCGCCGCCGCCATCGCCGTTCGCGGTCTGGTGAGTCGCCGCGGCCCGGCCGTGATCCTCGACGGCATCGACCTCGCCTTCGCAAGCGGCGAGGTCACCGCCATCGTCGGACCCAACGGCGCGGGCAAGACGACCCTGTTGCGTCACCTGGCGGGCCTCGATGTGCCGGCGGCCGGGCAGGTCGAACTGCGCGGCCAACCGCTGGGCTCGCTCGGGCCCGCCATCCGCGCCTGGAGCATCGCCTACCTGCCGCAAGCCGCCTCGGCCTACTGGCCGCTGCGCGCCCGCGACCTGGTGGCGCTCGGCCGCCTGCCGCACGGCGCCGATCTCAGCCGTCCCACGAACACCAGGGATTCGGAGGCGGTGCAGCGCGCGCTCCACCGGGTCGACGGCCTGCGCCTGGCCGAGCGCCCCATCGACACGCTGTCGCAAGGCGAGCGCGCGCGCATGATGATGGCCCGGGCGCTCGCCACGGAGGCTGCCGTGCTTCTGGCCGATGAGCCGGTCGCCAGCCTCGACCCGGCCTATGCGCTGGAGACCATGGGTATCCTGCGGGCCGAGGCCGCTCGCGGCGCCTGCGTGATCGTGGTGCTACACGATCTTGGCCTCGCCGCCCGCTTCGCCGACCGCATCGTCGTGCTGGCGAACCATAAGGTCGCCGCCGACGGTCCACCCGCTATGGCACTGGCGGCCGGCGTGATCGACGCCGCCTACGGCGTCACCTTCCGCCACGTCACGGTCGACGGTGTTCCGCAGCCGGTGGCGTGGGAGCGGCGGGACAATTATTGAAGGGCGACACTCCAGTTGCGCTTGTCTCGGGGACTACACGGTGACCTAGTGCGCCATTCTCTCGCTGATAGAGTGCGGCCGACCGAGACCGCCCCTTCTATGCCGAGACGGCGTCAGTCGAGCAGAAAATACGCTCGAATTTGAGCTCGGATTTGAGGGGGAGTGCTTAACCATGTCGGGAGCGCCTACTGTAGAGCAAGCGCTATCCCTCTATGCTTCCCTTATGGAAGAAGCTAAGGAGCGGCTCGACGTCATCCACGCTGTCGCCCACTGGAAAGAGCTCTCTCCAAAGTACGCTACTGAGTTTTGCGCGCTTCAATTCCGGATGCTCTGTGAGATCGTCGCGCTTGGCTCTTTGGTGGCCCATGGCGATATCGGATCGTTGGATACCGAGTGGCTCAAGGAGAAAAAATGGCAAGCTGCAGAAATCATGAAGGCGCTTGGTAGACTCCATCCGGCTTTCTTTCCGCGCGCACACACTTACATCAAGACAGAGGGACACGGACACTTCGCGACCGTGCCGAACGCGCTCTCAAAGGAAGCGATGACCAGCTTCTACGGGAAACTCGGCGACATTCTGCACATGGGGACGTTAGCCCGGAAATGGTCAGGCGAATCGATCCGGCCATTCACCTATGAGGAAATCAAAGGTAACGCGGAGGCCATCAATGATCTCCTCAAGGTGCACCTGATCACATTGAAAGACGGCACGGTCGTGGGGTGTATTCTCAGAGCTGCGGACCTAGGCGGCGTGGCGAACGTTTTCGTTGCTGGCCTAGTTTCGCCCCCGGACTCCTAGAGAATGCCGTTCGGGCTACCGCTGAGAAGCGGAGCGAATACACTCTAACGCCGCCGCCTCGAAGCATCGACTAATCCACACTATTGCCCATAGACCGCCGCTGCATGTCGCTCCCGAGGGAGCGGGGCGATCTAAACAAAAAGGTGTTACGCCGCGCGCTTGCGTGACGTGGTCTTGCGACGGGTCTTGGACTTCGCTTTCGCCTTGGGCTTGGCCTTGCTCCGCCCATGCGCTTCGAGGAAGCGATCGGGCTTTCTCGCGCGACGGGCCGCCGCTGCCCTTGAGGCTCTTCTTCAGCGCCTCCATGAGATCGACGACCTTCTCTTCTTCCTGCTGCGGCGCCTCCGAGACGACTGGCTGGCCCTTCTTCTTCTTGGCGATCATACCAACGGCCCTAAGCACTGACCTTGGCCCAGTTTCGGTTTGTGATCGAGGCGACGGCGGCTGGGTCGTTGGCGAAGAAGCTCCACGCGTTGCAGCAGGCCTCGACGATGTCGTCGTAGGTTTCGAAGATGCTGTTGGCGAGCTTGTTCTTGCGCAGGTACTCCCAGATGTTCTCGGCCGAGTTGAGTTCGGGTGCGTAGGGAGGCAGGCGGATCAGGGTGAGGTTTGCAGGAAGCTCGAGTTGTCGCGCGCCGTGGTAGCCGGCGCCGTCGAGGATGACGACGGCGTGAGCGCCCTCGGCCACGGCTTTGCTGATTTCGGCGAGGTGCAGGTTGAAGGCATGGGTGTCGGCGCGCGGCAGCACCAGGGCGGCGCAGGCCCCGCGCGCCGGACAGGCGGCCCCGAAGATGTAGGCCCAGTCATAGCGCCGGTCGCGCGGCGCGCGCGGCCGCGAGCCCTTCTTCGCCCAGACCCGGGTCAGCGTGCCTTGCTGGCCGACGCGAGCTTCGTCCTGGAACCAGATTTCAAGCGGCTTGCCGTGTGCGCTCGCCGGTAGGCTCTCACCGACCGTCCGGGCGAAAGTTTTTTAAAAGCCTCCTGCGCCGCGGGATCGGACTCGGGGTGCTGCGGCCGGGTCGACAGGCGTACATAGCCCAGCTCCGCCAGCAGCTTGCCGACCGTGCGCTCGTGCATCGTGACGCCGAACAGGGCCTCGATCTTGTTCTTGAGATCGATGCGCCGCCAGCGCACGACGCCGTCCTTGTCCGGATCGGGGCCGGCCTCGACCAGCCCGGCGATCTTCGCCTTCTGCTCCGGGCCGAGCCGCGCCTTGCGGCCTTCCGGCTTGCGGTTGGACAGACCCACGATCCCCTCGCCGTTGTAGCGGTGCACCCAGTCCCGCAGGGTCTGCCGGTCCATGCCACAAGCCTTGGCCGCGTGTGTCCGGTCAGACCCTTCCAGCACCAGCGCAATCGCCAGAACCCGCCGCGCCGCCCGGGCATCCTTCAGGCG
>JABMNB010000049.1 GCA_013205335.1 Rhodospirillales bacterium | reverse complement strand
CGAGAAAGATGAACCACAGAGCAAGCCCGCGGAACAGGTCGAGACGGATGTCGCGAACGGAGGCGGCGGCCATGGCCTATTGGTACCGCAGCCGATGGGTCTGCGCTACGCTTGGCGACGGAGGAAAGAATGACCAAGACACCCCTGCTGCTGGTCCCCGGCGTGCTGTGCTCGCCGCGCCTATTCGCGGCCCAGGTCGCTTCCCTCGAGGGCCGGGCCGACATCGTCGTACCCGACTGGCGCAAGGCGCCGCTGTCCATCTGGGACAGCTGGGCGAGCGCCGCCCGCTGGGTCGTCGACCAGATGCCGGCCGAGAAATTCGCGCTGGCGGGACTGTCGCTGGGCGGCATGCTTGCGGTCGAGATCATGCAGTTCGCCGCCGAGCGCGTGACCAAGCTCGCTCTGCTCGACACCGGCATGAGAAGCCAGAGCGAGGCCGAGCGCGCGATCCGGCGCGCCCGCGTCCGTCTCGCCAACGAGGGACATTTCGAACTGGTTCTCGGCATGCAGATGACGCGCTTCATCCCCGCCTATCGCCTGCCCGACAAGGCGCTGGTCGACGAGGTGATGGTCATGTGCGGCGAGATCGGCGTCGAAATCTACAAGCGGCAGGAGGAGCTGGCGGCTATCCGTACCGACCGGCGGCCCGACCTGCCGCGCATCAAGTGCCCGACCATCGTCGTCTGCGGCCGCGATGACACGGCAACGCCCTTGTTCCTGTCGGAGGAGATCGCCATGGCCATTCCGGCCGCCGCCCTCGTCGTCATCGATCAGTGCGGACATCTCGTCACGATGGAGAAGCCGGAGGAGACCAACCTGATCCTGAGCACCTGGCTCGACAGGTGAGGATTCCCGTCATCGCGAGCGGGGGACCCCCCTCTCTGGAGCCCAGCGAAGGATCTCGCTCCAGCCAGGGAGTCGTCTGATCGTTCCGTGAGGTCCTTCACTTCGTTCAGGACGACATGAAGCTTCAGCCGACTATCTTCTTTTCGCGCAGCGCCGCGATCTCCGCCGCGCCCAACCCCGCCAGTTCCTTCAGCACCTGATCGGTGTGCTCGCCCAGCGCCGGCGGCGGTCGAGTGTCGTCGACAGGCGTGTCGGAGAAGTGGAAGTTCGAACCGATCAGCGGCACGTCGCCGACGCGGCTGTGCTTGTAGGTCTTCAGCATGCCGCGGCGCTTCACTTCAGGCTCGTCCAGCGCCTCCTTCATGGTGCGGATCGGCCCGGCCGGCAGGTGACGCAGCTTGTTGGCCCAGTTCTCCTTGGTGTCGGTCGTCAACACCTCTTCCATCAGACGCGTCAACTCGGGCTTGTTGGCCACGCGGTTGGCGACCGTGTCGAACCGCGGATCGGTCACCCACTCGGGATGCCCGAGTGCCTTGGCCGTGTCGCCGAACAGCTTCTGGTTCGCGACCGCCATGTAGATCTTGCCGTTTGCCGTATCGAACGAGCTGTTGGGCGCCGACGCGAAATGACCATTGCCCGCACGCTTGGGCTGATCGCCACCGATCAGGTAGTAGGAGCCCATGTTGCCCAGCGACACGAGCGCGGTGTCGTAGAGGGCGAGGTCGATGTGCTGGCCCTTGTTGGTGTCGCGGCGCGCATAGAGCGCCGCGTTGATCGCGGCCACCGAATGGATCGCCGTCATCGTGTCGACGATGGCGATGGCGTGACGCAGGCCCTCGCCGTTGGCCTCGCCGTTGACGCTCATCATGCCCGACTCGGCCTGCAGAACGGGATCGTAGCCGGGCCGGTCCGACAGCGGTCCGGTCTGGCCGTAGGCCGAGATCGAGAGATAGATCAGCTTCGGGTACTTCGCCGCGACGCTCGCATAGTCGAAGCCATACTTCTTCAGCACGCCGGGCCGGAAATTCTCGACCAGCACGTCGGCGCCAGCGAGCAGCTTGTGCACGATCGCCTGGCCTTCGGGCTTGGTGAAATCAAGGCCGACGCTCTTCTTGCCCCTGTTGTAGGTCATGAAGAAATGGCTCTCGCCGTCGCTGCCCCCGGCGCGCGGACCGGCGCCCCGGCGCGTGTCGTCGCCGCCGTCTGGGTTTTCGACCTTGATGACCTCGGCTCCCATGTCCGAGAGCATCTGGGTGCACATGGGCCCCGCGATCACGCGGGAGAAATCGATGATGCGTATGCCGTCGAGCGGCGGCCGACCTGATGTTGCCATGGCTGCAAGGTAGGGCTGCAGGCATTGCGCTGTCCATGCGCCACACATGCGCTAGACTTGCGCGCATGAACACATTTCGCATGTCGCTGTCTCGCCGCAGCCTTTTCGCCCTGTCCCTTCTCGCGGCGCTGCCGGCCGCCGCGCAGACCGAAACATTTCCCACCAAGGCCATCCGGATCATCGTGCCCTTCGCCCCGGGCGGCTCCGGCGACATCACGGCCCGCCTGGTCGGCAAGTACATCGAGGACAAGACCGGTCAGCCTTTCATCGTCGAGAACAAGCCGGGGGCCAACGGCATCGTGGGCGCGATGTCCGTGAAGGTCGCGCCGCCGGACGGCTACACGCTGATGCTGGCCACGACCTCGACCAACGCCGCCAATGTCCACATGTACAAGAATCCGGGCTACGATCCGGAGAAGGACTTTTCCGTCGTCGGGATCATCGGCTCCTCCGGCACTTTCCTCGTGGTGCCGGCCGACGGCCCTTACAAGACCCTGGTCGAACTGCTTGCCTATGCGAAGGCGAACCCTGGTAAACTCAACTTCGGCTACTTCAATGCAAGTTCGCAGGTCCCGGCCGAGGTGCTGGGCAAGCGCGCCGGCGTCGACTGGCAGGGGGTCGGCTACAAGGCGATCGGCAATGCCTGGAACGACCTCTACGGCGGCGCCATCAACTTCATGTTCGTCGACCTCACCGCCGCGCGTGGCCAGGTCGTCGACAAGAAGGCCCGGCCGCTCGCCATCTCGCTCCCCAGCCGCAGCCCGCTCTATCCCGACGTGCCGACCCTCGCCGAAACCTTCCCCGGGTTCGTCAGCTCGGGCTTCCTGGCGATCGCCGTGCCGAAAGCGACGCCGCTGCCGATCCAGCAGCGGCTGAACACGCTGATCAACGAGGCGATCACATCGCCCGCGAACAACAAGCGCCTGACCGAGGAGTTCGCCCTCACCGCCAAGCCGCTGACGCTCGAACAGTGCGCGGCGCAGGATCGCGAGGAGCGCGCCAAGTGGGCCGACTACGTCAAGATCGCCAGGATCGAGCCGCAGTAGAGATCACGCCGGACGGTCGGGCGGGTCACGCCAGCGCGACAGCGGAAGCTCGTCGAACCCGTCACCATTGGGCGCGGCCTGCCCGGCGGTCTGGCTTTCACCCAGGGACGAGGCGGCAACGGCCTCTGCACGCTCCCGCAGGAAGACTTCCGCCGCCTTCTCGCCCTCGGCGATCAACCGGCCGATATTCTCCGAGCCGCGATCGATCTTGCCCTCGTAGTCTAGAAGGTCCTGAAGCTCGACCGGCATCTCGATGCAGGGAATGTGGTAGGGCTTGGCGCCATCGGTGTGGAACGACTTCGGAATGCGCACCGGTGCCTTGATGTCGAAGCGGCCGAGGAACTCCGGCCGGAAGGCGTCGGCGAGGATCAGGTCGTTCATGAACTCGAGGTGCCCGAGCTGCTGGAACAGCGAGATATTGCCCTCGAGCTGATTGCGCCGATCGATGATCTCGCCCGGCTTCACGGGCACCCGCCGGCTGGCCGTGGGATTGATCTTGATCAGCCAGATCTCGTCGGGAATGTTGGCGTCGCCGACCGAGCGTGGCCGAAGCAGTTCCTCGACGGGCGGGTTGTCCGAGAAGAGCCCGTCCCAGTAGGCATCCTGTCCGATCTGCACGGCGGGGAAGATGTTCGGCACGGCGCAGGAGGCCAGAACGTGCTCGACGCGGATCGCCTCGCGCGCCGACACGAACTTGGCGAGCGCGCCGCTGGTGATATTCGCCGCGCCCAGCATGAGCACCGGCCGCTGCGGCTTCGGCCCCCAGGAGGCGATCTCGGCGAAGTCGATGTGCTTCTCCAGCAGCCCGCGGAAATCGGAGAAGCCCATCCGCTGCCCCGTGGTCATGAACTCCATCATCGACTGCATGACCGGCGAGGACGGGCTGAGTTGCAGGGTCGGCATCATGCCAGCATTCACCAGCCGCACCGATTCGACGATGAACCGGTTGATCGCGTGCTCGACCGGGCCCTGGGCGGTGTTCTCCTCCCAGAAATCCATCATGCGCTTCCAGACGGGCCGCTCGCCCTTCATGAACGAGTACCAGAGCAGCGTGGCGCAGACGGCACCACCCGAGGTGCCGCTGATGGCGACGAACTCGAACTCGTCCTTGAGCCGGCCTTGCCCCTGGGCCTGGCAGAGCGCCTTCAAAGCCCCGGCGGTGAAGGCGGTCTGGCTGCCACCGCCCTGACAGGCGAGGGCAATCTTGATCTTGGACATGAGACACTCTCTTCAGAAACCGAACGCCGCAATCTAGCGCGAAGCCGGTGATTTCTCCCGATCAACTCTTCGAATCTCGCCCAAGACGCGAGAATCGACCGCGAACGGCTTGCAAATTGCATGGCGAGGCTCGCCAAATGACGGCTGCAAGTTCCGGGAGGAAGACGAAGTGCCGGTGTCCGATCCGATTGCGTTGGAACTCTTCAAGAATGCCATTTTCTCGATCGCCGACGAGATGGCGCTCACGGTCTTCCGGACGACCTATTCCGGCGTGCTCAAGGACAACATGGACTATTCGACGGGCTTCGCCGATGCCAACGGCAAGCTCGCCGCCCAGGGCCTGACCCTGCCGGGGCATCTCGGCTCGGTGCCGACCGCCATGGAATCGATCATGCGTCACTTCAAGGACGACATGGCCGAGGGCGACGTCTTCATCATGAACGACCCGTTCGACGGCGGCATGCACCTGCCCGACATCTTCGTGATCAAGCCGCTGTTCCACGAGGGCGAGCGGCTGGCCTTCGCCTGCACGGTCTGCCACCACATCGACGTCGGTGGCCGCGTGGCCGGCTCGAACGCCTCCGACTCGACGGAGATCTACGCCGAGGGGCTGCGCATCGCACCGATGAAGCTCTACGACAAGGGCGTCCTCAACAAGACGATCATGACGTTCATCGAGAAGAACGTCCGCCTGCCGGTCCAGCTGTTCGGCGACCTGCGCGCCCAGCTCGCGGCCTGCCATATCGGTGAAAAGCAGTTCGCCGAGCTCGTGGCGCGCCATGGCGCGGAGGAGACGAAGTTCTATCTGAACGAGGTCATCGACTATGCCGAGCGTCTGACGCGGGCGGCGATCCAGGAATTGCCGGACGGCCAATGGAGCTTCGAGGATTGGATCGACGACGACGGCGTCGACTACGGCGTGCCGATCCGCCTGTTCGTCACCATCACCAAGAAGGACGGCCACATGGTGGTCGACTGGACGGGCACGAACCCGCAGGTCAAGGGCGCGATCAACAACACGCTGAGCTTCACCAAGGCCGCCTCCTACACCGGAATCCGCTCGGTGCTGCCGCCGGGCATTCCCAACAACGAGGGCGTATTCCGCGCCATCGAGGTCATCTGCCCGCCCGGCACGGTGGGCAACGGCGTGCTGCCTGCGGCCTGCGCGGCGCGCGGCCTGACGGGCTTCCGCATGACCGACTGCATGTTCGGCGCGCTGGCCATGATGCTGCCCGATCGCGTGAAGGCGGCGGGCGACGGCGGCAACACCGGTATCTCGATCGGCGGCTATGACGCGGCGCGCAAGCCCTTCGTCTATGTCGACTTCACCTGCGGCGCCTGGGGCGCCCGCCCCTTCGCCGACGGACTCGACGGCAACTCTCACATGTTCGCCAACATGGCCTCGCATTCCATCGAGGTTACCGAGGCCGAGCAGCCGATCCAGCTGCTGGCCTACGAGTTCGTGGCCGACAAGGCGGGTGCCGGGAAATACCGCGGCGGCGTGCCGTTCCTGCGCGACTACAAATTCCTCGAGGCCGAAGGCATGCTGCAGGTCCGCTCCGACCGGCGCGACCACCGGCCGTTCGGCCTCTATGGCGGCAGTCCCGGCGGGCCTTCGGAGAACTATCTCAACCCCGACGGCGAGAACCGGCTGCTGCCGTCCAAGCTCACCATGACGGTCAAGGGCGGCGACATCTTCCGCCACGTGCTGGCCGGGGCCGGCGGCTGGGGCGATCCCCTGGAGCGCGATCCCGCCGCCGTACTGCGCGACGTGCGCAACGAACTGCTCTCGCCCGGCAAGGCACTGGCCGACTATGGGGTCGTGATCGACACCAAGGCCTGGGCGGTCGACGCGGCCGCCACGTCCCGCCGTCGCGGCGAAATCGCCAAGGCACGTGCCTGGACCGAGGCACCCAAGGTCCAACGGCACGATCCGGTGCTGCTCACCCGCGCGGCGGAGTAGCTCCCATGACCGTGACCTATCGCGTCGGCGTCGACATCGGCGGCACCTTCACCGACATCGTGCTGCTGGGCTCCGACGGCACGATCCACACCAAGAAGATCTCGTCGAGCGTCGGCAACTACGCCCAGGCCATCGTCGACGGCCTGAGCGAAGTCTTCCGCGAGACCGGGCTCGACGGCGCCGCCATCGAGGAGATCCGTCACGGCACCACGGTCGCATCCAACGCGATCCTCGAGCACAAGGGCGCCCGCGTCGGGCTGATCACGACCAAGGGCTTTCGCGACGTGCTGGAGATCCGCACGCTGCGCATGCCCAAGCTCTACGATCTCACGTGGACCAAGCCGGCGCCGCTGGTCGAGCGCTACCTGCGCAAGGTGGTGGACGAGCGGGTCGACCACGCCGGCAACATCGATCGTGCGCTCGATCCGGCCGACGCCGAGCGCGCCGTCGACGCGCTGCTCGCCGAGAAGGTCGAGGCCATCGCCATCTGCCTGCTCAACTCCTTCACCAATCCGGCGCACGAGCTGATGCTGCGCGATATCGTCGCCCGGAAGGCGCCCCACCTGCCGCTCAGCGTGTCCTGCGAGGTCCTGCCCGAGATCAAGGAATACGAGCGGACGTCGACCACGGTCATCAACGCCTATGTGATGCCGATCGTGGCGACCTATCTGCATGCGCTGCGCCGCGGGCTGGACAGTGCGGGCATTCCGGCGCGCCTGCTGCTGATGCAATCGAACGGCGGATTGACCACCGACACCGCCGCCGCCGAGCGGCCGATGAACATCATCGAGTCCGGACCGGCCGGCGGCGTGGTCGGCGCGCAGGCGCTGGCCCGCGCCAAGAAGCTCGAGAAGATCATCACCTTCGACATGGGCGGCACCACCGCCAAGGCCTCGATGGTCGAGGACGGCGAGGTCGCGCGCGCCCAGGAATATGCCGTCGGCGCCGGCATCATGATCGGTTCGCGCCTGCTCACCGGCGCCGGCTACACGCTCAAGGTTCCCGCCATCGACCTCGCCGAAGTGGGCGCGGGCGGCGGCAGCCATGTCTGGATCGATCCGGGTGGCGCGTTGCAGGCGGGACCGGAGAGCGCCGGCGCCTCACCCGGACCGGTCTGTTACGACAAAGGCGGCGAGGTGCCGACCATCACCGACGCCAATGTGCTGCTGGGCTACATCAATCCCGGCCATCTCGTGGGCGGCGCGCTGAAGCTCAATGCCGACAAGGCGCGCGACGTGTTCGAGGAGAAGATCGCCCGGCCGCTCGGGATGACGGTCGAGCGCGCGGCCTACGGCGCGCACCTGATCGCGGCCTCCAACATGATCCGCGCCATCAAGGCAGTGTCGACCGAACGCGGCCGTGACCCGCGCGAGTTCTCGCTGTTCGCCTTCGGCGGCAATGGCCCGCTGTTCGCGGCCGGCATGGCCGCGGCCTTGGGCATCGGTCGCGTGATCGTGCCGCCCTCGGCCGGGCTCTTTTCGTCCTTCGGGCTGCTCTATGCCGATGTCGAACACCACTACGCCCGCACCTTCCGCCGCCTGCTGCGCACGGCTGATCTCGGCGAGATCGGCGCGGTGTGGGACACGATGGCGCGCCAGGCCGAGGCGCAGCTCGCGATCGAGGGGTTCACCGGGGCGAGCGCCCGGCTCAAGCGCTCCGCGGCCCTGCACTACAAGGGCCAGAGCTACGAGCTCACCGTCCCGGTGCCGGACGGGCCGATCGATGCCGGCATGGTGACGCATCTCGAGGAAGCGTTCGGCCAGGAACACGAGCGCACCTACGGCCACCGCGCCGGTCCCGACGAACCGGTCGAGCTGGTGTCGATCCAGCTGGTGGGCGCAGGGCTGCGCGACGGAGACGGCGTGCCGCAGAACGTGCGGTCGAGCCGGGCCGAGCCCGAGGCACGGGCGCCGCGCCGCGCCTGGTTCGGCGACAAGCATGGCTGGATGGACACGCCGGTGGTCAGTCGCGCCGACCTCGCCGGCGGTCGCACCGGACCGCTGATCATCGATGAATACGACACGACCTGCGTCGTCCCGCCCGGCGCACACGCCGAACGCGACAGCGCGGGCAACATCGTGATTACGCTGGCGGCGGTCTAGGTTGCCGCCATCTGCGGCAGCCACAGCGCAATCTGCGGCCAGATCGACAGGGCCAGCAGCATCAGCAGCATGGTTATCACGAAGGGCGACGTGCCGATGATCACATCGTCGATGCGGCCCTTCTTGCGGAGGCCCTGGACGACATAGAGGTTGATTCCGACCGGCGGCGTGATCATCGCCAGCTCCATCAGGATGATGATCATGATGCCAAACCAGATCGGATCGTAGCCGGCCGAGATCATGATCGGCGCGATGATCGGCACCGTCGCCACCATCATCGACAGTGTCTCCATGAACATGCCGAGGACGAAATAGAAGAGTACCACGACGATCAGGAGCTGGACCTTCGAGAGGCCGAGGCTGGTGATGAAGCTGTTCACCTGGCCGGTGAGGCCGATCGAGGTGATGACGAAGTTGAGAAAGTAGGCCGCGAGCAGGATGGCCATGATCATGGCGGTTGTGCGCATCGTCCCCTCGAAGGCATTAAGGAGGGTGCGCAGCGTCAGCCGACGATAGGCCGCCGCGATGCCGATCGAGGCGATCACGCCCAGCGCCGCCGATTCGGTGGCGGTCGCCCAGCCGGCATAGATGGATCCTATCACGGCAAGAAAGATGACCACCGGCGGGATCAGATCGGGCAATGCCGCGATGCGCTGCGCCCAGCTCGTCGAGGTCGGCTTGCCGCCCATCGCCGGCCGGATGACGCAGATCAGCAACACCGTCAGGCTGAACAGGCCTGCGAGCACGAGACCCGGGATGAAGCCCGCGAGGTAGAGCTTGGGGATCGATGTCTCGGTGAGGACGCCGTAGACGATCATGTTGATCGAGGGCGGGATCAGGATCCCCAGCGTGCCGCCGGCGGCAATGGTGCCGAGGAAGAGGCGCTCGGAATAGCCGCGCTTCTCGACCTCGCCGAGCGCCACGGTGCCGATCGTGGCCGCCGTCGCCACGCTCGAGCCCGACGTGGCCGCAAACATCGCACAGGCGGCGATGTTGGAATGCATGAGACCGCCCGGCAGCCAGGGCACCCAGAGCACCAACGCGTTGTACATGCGCTCCGCCATGCCGGAGCGCAGCAGGATCTCGCCCAGGAGCACGAAGAACGGGATCGCCACGAGCAGGAAATTGTTGGAGGTGCCCCAGGCGATCTCGCCGATGGCCAGCGACAAGGGCAGCTTCGAGTATATGGCGGAGAGCGAGAGGCCGAGAATGCCGAGAGCGGCCGCGACCGGGATCGCAACCGCCAGAAGGCCGAGGAGGATGAGGAGTGTGACGATCAGCATGTCAGACGCCCCCCTCGCGACTCTGTCGGCCCTTGAGGTCGCGAATCTCGTCCTCGACCTCCTCTTCGGCAGATCGTGTGCTGACGAGCTGCGCCATGCCGTGGAGGTCGCCCGCCACGGCGAGCCTGAGCGCTTGCACGAGGATCACGATCGCGATTCCGACAAAGGCCACCAGTCCCGCGATCCAGAGGAACTGCGGGATGATGGTGGGTGTCTCGAGGGCTGATTGGCTGCGCGATCCCGACGTCCAGGATTGCCCGACGACTCCGAAGCCGTGCCACAGGGTCAGGGCGAAGAACGCGGTGAAGAGAACGAGTGCCAGGAGGTCGAGAGCCAGGCGCAGCTTCTGCGGGAACAGAACGTAGAGTGAGTCGATGCGGATGTGCGCGCGGTCGAGCAATGCCGCACCCAACCCCCAGGTCGTCCCGATCGCCAGCGCGTAGCCGGCAAGCTCGTCAGCCCCACCGATCGAGAGCGTGAGAAACTTGCGCATCAGCACGTCGATGCCGATCAGCACCGCGGCCAGCAAGACGAGCCCGCCGCCGAACCACAGGCCCCACTGGGCAAAATGTCTGACCCCGATCATGTGATGATGTCGCCGGTTACGGCGTCGGTGCCTTCAGCCCGAGCGCCTTGCCGACCGTGTCGTTCCACTCCTTGGTGCACTCCACGCCGCAGCGCTTGGCCCAGCCCGTCAGAACGGCGCCCTCGACCAGCTTCTTGTGGGTGTCCATCTCCTCGGGTTTCACCGGCACGATGGTGGTCTTGGCGAGCTTGCCCATGGTGCAGGGCTGCTTGCCGGTGTTGCAGTTGTCGGCTTCGCCGGTCGTCGTGTTGATCGTCGCCCACATCTTGTCCTCGTAGGACTTGAACTGATCGGTCAGGAAGGCCTGCGTCTTGGGATCGAGCCGCTTCCAGGTGTCGAGGTTGACCGCCAGCACATTGATGCTCCAGCCCAGCGACATCGGGTAGATCGACTTGGTGACCTCGGCCCAGCCTGCGGTGTTGCCCGACAGGCTGCCGGTCACGCCGCAGTCGACCACGCCGTTGTTGAGAGCCGGGACGACCTCGGCAAAAGCCATGCTGACGGCGGTGCCGCCGACGCCGCTCAGGAAGTCGCGCATCGTGTTGTTGAAAACACGGATCTTCTTACCCTTGAGCCCCTCCAGGCCGGAGAGCACGTCGCGGCACCAGAAGACCTGTGGCGTGTTGCCACCGAAGGCCAGCAGCTTGG
>JABMNB010000398.1 GCA_013205335.1 Rhodospirillales bacterium | reverse complement strand
GGAGATGGTCGAGGCCGACCTTGTGCAGCATGTCCTTCAACACGTCGTCGCCTATGCCCTCCCCGGGTTCGGCCGGATAGAGCATGATGTCGCGCAGGGCGCCGAGCGGGAAATAGGGTTTCTGCGGCATGAACGTGATCGCGCCCGTCGGCAGGTGGATGGCGCCCCGGCCCCACGGCCAGACTCCCGCCACCGCCCGCATGATCGTGCTCTTGCCGCTGCCCGACTGGCCGCGAATCAGGACCCTTTCGGCACGCAGGATCTCGACCTCCGCCTCGGCCACCAGCATCTCGCCGTCGGGGCGGGCCACGCCCAGTTCGCGCATGATCAGCCGATCCGATTCACCCGCCGGATGGACGACGATCCGCGCATCGTCGGGCGCCTCGCTGCTTTCCTCGAGGTCGGAGAGCGCCATGTGCAAATGCACCACCCGATCGGTCGACGCGCGCCACTCCGCGAACTTCGGGAAATTGTCGATCAGCCATGACAGCGCCCACTGCACGCTGGAGAAGGCCTGCGCCGTCTGCATCAGGCCGCCCAGCGCTATCTCGCCGCCGAGATAGCGCGGCAGGGCGACGATCAACGGCACGATGGGGGCAAGATAAGCGAGCGAGCTGGTGAGCAGCGACAGGTTGCCCTGGCCGCGCGTCTGGACGTTCCACGCCGACCGCAGGTCATAGAGCGAGCTGCGCAATCGTTCGCGCTCGTCCTCCTCACCGCGCATCAGGGCGATGCCTTCGGCATGCTCGCGCGCCCGCGTCAGGCCGGATCGAAAGTCGGCCTCACGACTCTGGCGGATATTGCCGGCATGGATCAGGCCGCGGCCCAGAAAATAGGTCAGCAGCGAGCCCACCAGGGCGTAGGCCACCGCGGCCCACACCATGTAGCCCGGCAGATTGAATTCGACGCCGAACAGCCTGATCGGCATCGTGCCCGACAGGATCCACAGCACGCTGAGGAAGGTGAAGAGCTGTAGCACGCACTGCAGGATGCTCTGGGCGAACTCGACGGCGAGCTCGGTCGAGACGCGGATGTCCTCGGCGATGCGCCCGTCCGGATTGTCGACTTCGTCGGCGAGCATGCCGAGCTGGTACTGGCGGCCGGTGTTCAGCCAGCGCAGCACCGTGACGTGCGACAGCCAGGAGCGCCAGTTGATCTGCAGCCGGCGCTTGATGTGGAGCTGGATCGCCACCGCCACGCCGGCTGAGCTGACGATTGCCGCCAGCACCCAGAGGAGCCGCATGAGCTCGCCGACGTCACGCTTGTCGAGTGCGTTGAAGAAATCGCGGTTCCAGATATTCAGCCAAAGCGCGATGCTGACATTGGCGACGCCGAGCAGGAACAGCCCCCCGGTGAGCATCCAGGCGACGGTACGATATCCCGGCGCCGTCCAGTATCCACTGGCGACGGCGGCAAAGGCGCGTACGGAGCTGTGAGGCGTATCCAATCAGTCGCGGAAGCCCGGATCGATCCGGTCGAGCTTCCGCAGGAGAGCCGGCCAGTCCAGCAGGCCAAACGGCCGGCGGGTCTTCGGCTGATAGTTCACGAAGGTCGCCTCGACCACTTCGGCGGGGACCTCGATCAGCTTGGTGTTGCACGACATGGCCGCGATCTGCGTCTTGCAGCTGAGCTCCAGCCGATGCATGGCGTTGAACGCCTCGGGAATGGTCGCGCCTGTCGTGAGAAGCCCGTGGTTGCGCAGGATCATCGCGTTATTGTCGCCCAGGCTCTTCACCAGCGCTTCCCGTGCCGCGAGATCGAGGACCACTCCGTCGAAATCGTGATAGCTGATCTTTGCGAAGCGCATCGAGGTCTGCGTGTTGGGCAGTAGGCCGCATTCCATGGTCGAGACGGCCATGCCGGGCCAAGTATGGGTGTGTATCACGCAGCCGACATCGTGCTTGGCCATATGGATGGCGCTGTGGATCACGAAGCCGGCGCGGTTGACGCCATAGTCGAGCCCGCCGTTGAACTCCGGCTTGGTGAGGATGTTGCCCTCGTGGTCGATCTTCAAGAGGCTCGAGGCGGTGATTTCCTCGTAGAGCAGGCCGTAGGCGTTGATCAGGAAGGCGTTGTCCTCGCCCGGCACCCGCACCGAGACGTGGTTCGCGATGAGATCGGACATGCCGTACAGGTCCATCAACCTATAACAGGCCGCCAGATCGACCCGCGCCTGCCATTCTTCAGGCGAGACGGTCGACCGGAGGCTGGCGACTTTGGAACTCTTGAGGGCGTGCACGGCCATAAAAACGCTCCTGGATTAAAACGGTTCCCCTACGGTAAGCCGGCCCCTCCCGACCGTCCATCCAGGGGTCAGGCGAGACCGCGCGCTGCGAGATGGGCGCCGGGCGCCAGGGGGCCGGCGCAGAACCCCGAGCGAACGGTCTCGGGCTGATCGGGAAAGTCCTGCGATCGGCGCCGCCATCGCGGCCGGCAATGCCGACATCGGCATCGGATCGCAGGCCGCCTTCGTGGCGGGGCTGGAAACTCATCCTTTCCAGACCGATCGCCTGGTGCTGGCCGTGCCGGACGGGCATCGCCTCGCGGGCAAGAGCCAAACCGGCTTTCCGCAAAAGCAGATGACGTGCCGTCGTTTGCCTTCTACCAGCGCAGCAGGCGATGGCCGAAGAGGGCACCGGAGACGATCACCGGGATCGCGGCCAGCGGATACCAGGTGAGCACGAAAAGCGGCGAATCGTCGAAGCAATGGAAGGCGTAGATCGCCGCGGCAGCGGCTGCGGCCAGCGCGCCCGCGGCCGCACCGGCGAGTGCCGGAGACGCCGGTGCGGTCCGACGCAGCACCAGAAGCAGCGCGGCCAGGGGGGCCAGCGCAAGAAGCGGAATCGCGATCAGGCACATCAGCGCGTTGCTGCCGACAAGACTCGCCTGCCATGTCCGGGCAGGCAGCACGACGAGTTCGGCGCCCAGCGCCGCCGCCGCGATCGCTGCGACCGACAGCACGCCCCAGCGCCATCGTCCGGTGGCCACCGGTCGCGCCATCGCAACACAGGCACCCGAGGCGGCCATCAGTGCGGCCAGCACCAGCACGAGCTTGAGGTCGAAGCGCCATGTCGCAAAGGCCTCCGCCAGATCGACCCGCGGCCCGAACTCGATCGCAAAGATCAAGAGCGACACCAACGCTCCCGTTGCAACGGCCAGGCTCACGGAGCGTCCGAGCGGCGCCGTGGAACGGGCACGGTCGGCAACCAGGGATGTCACGAGTTGCTCGGTCTTCATGTCCTGCCCTTGCGATAGGCGTCCGCGAGGCTGCGAAGGGCGCGATGAAGCGTCACGCGCACGGCGCCTTCGCTCATGCCCATCCGCGCACCGACATCGCGTGCGCTCTGCCCCTCCATGGAGATTCCTTCCACGATGCGTCTTTGGCGCTCAGGCAGGCTGGCCAGCATCTGTCGCGCGTCGAGGGCGCTCCCCTCCTCCCCAGCCACGGGCGCGGCGAGCGTATCGGTATGGTCGTCGATATCGACATGATCGGTGAAGCCGCGACGGCGAAGATGGTCGACCAGCTTGTGACGCGCGATCGCGCGCAGCCAGGGCTGGAGCGGCTGCGTCTCGTCCCAAGTGTCGCGCTTCAAGTGCATGGCCAACAAAGTCTCCTGAACGATATCCTCGCAATCCGCATTCGGCCGACCGGCCGCTGCGAGACCGCGCGACGCCACGGCGCGCAGCCACGAAGCGACGAGGAGCAGCAGGCGCCGATACGCCTCGTCGTCCCCCTTCCGGGCTGCCCGCATGAGCGCGGAGAGATCTTCCGGTTCGGACAACGGAGCTCACTTTTCACATGTTCGTGTTGGATCGAGCGAACATTACAGGCGCTTCGGAGAAAAAAGAAGGCGGCGCGCCTGTAACGCGAAAGCTCGCGCCCCCGAATGACCTCCTGCGAGCCGACATTGGCTCGAGAGCCCAGGAGGATTTGTCCATGATCAATCGCACCACCGCTGCAGCCCTCGCGGCCGCCGTCGCCGCCGCGGCCCTGATGTCGTCCGGCGCCAACGCCCAGACCGCCAACGCCGACAAGGAGAGGTGCTTCGGCATTTCGATGGCGGGCAAGAACGACTGCGCCGCGACCGGCAACAACTCCTGCTCCGGCCAGTCGAAGGCCGACTACGATGCCAAGGCTTGGAAGTACGTCGCCAAGGGATCCTGCGCGACCATGGAAGTTACCCTCAAGGACGGCATGAAGCGCAAGGGCGCTCTCACCCCGATGTAAGGGAGTCTCGTCGTGACGGCGGACCGCCCTCTTCGTGCCGGTGCCGGGCTCAAGCCCGAGCACCATCGTCATATCCTGGAATCCCGACCCGACATCGGCTGGTTCGAGGTGCATGCCGAGAACTACATGGGAGCCGGCGGTCCGCCGCATTTCTTTCTCGAGCGCGCACGCGCGCTCTATCCAATTTCCTTGCATGGCGTGGGACTGTCGATCGGCTCGGCCGGCGGCATGACGCCGGGCCACCTCGCACGCCTGAAGAAAGTGGCCGATCGGTACGACCCTTTCGTGGTCTCCGAGCATTTGGCCTGGTCGACGCACGAGGGAGTGTTCCTGAACGACCTTTTGCCTCTTCCCTATACCGAAGCGACGCTGGCGCTCGTCTCGCGCCACGTCGAGGAAGCGCAGACTGTGCTCGGCAGGCCCATCCTCATCGAAAATCCTTCGACCTACCTGCGCTTCGAGGGCGAGGAGATGGCCGAGACCGATTTTCTGCGCGCGCTGGCGCGGCGCAGCGGCTGCGGCCTGCTGCTCGATCTGAACAATGTCGTCGTGTCCGCCGTCAATCGCAGCTTCGATCCACTGACCTATCTCGATACCTTTCCGGTCGAGCATGTCGGCGAGGTCCATCTGGCCGGCCATGCCGTCCTGGGCGACATCGAGGCACCCCTCCTAGTCGACACGCACGATCGCCCCGTCTCTCCTGAAGTGTGGGGCCTCTATCACCGGCTGATCACGCGACTGGGACCGCTGCCGACGCTCGTCGAGTGGGATTCCAACGTACCGGCCTGGCCGATCCTCGAAGCGGAAGTGGCGCGCGCGGACTCGGTGCTGCGCGCGGCCGGCGAAGGCCGTGCCCGGGCGGCCTGACATGCTCCCGCTTGACGCCACGCAGCAGACCTTCGCGCACGCGCTGCTGCGCCCCGAGCTGCAGGTGCCCGTGGCGGTCGCGGAGATGGTGGGACCGACGCGCGAACGGCGCTTTGCCGTCCATCGCAACAACGTGAAGGCGAGCCTGGTCGCGACACTGGCGGCGAAGTTCCCCGTCATTCAGCGTCTGGTCGGCGAGGACTTCTTCGAGGCAACCGCCCTCGTCTTCGTCGAACGTCATCCACCGCGCTCGCCCGTCCTCGCGGAGTATGGCGCAGCCTTCCCCTCCTTCCTCGGGACATTCGAGCCTGCCGTCGATCTGCCCTATCTCGTCGACGTGGCCCGTCTCGAATGGGCACGACACGAAGCCTTCCATGCTGCGGATGCGGCGTCGTCATCGATCGGGAGTCTCGCAGCCCTCGCCGACGACGACCTCGAGTCGGTGCGCCTGACACTGCATCCCGCCGCCACGGTCGTCGCCTCGGCGTGGCCCATCGTCTCGATCTGGACGACCAACACGCTCGACGCCGAGGTCCGGCGGATCGGCCCGGATACACCTGGCGAGATCGCGCTGATCACCCGGCCAGACGAGGAAGTCTTCGTCCATCTGTTGCCGCAGGACGCCGATCGCCTGATCGCGGCTCTCGCGGACGGCGCCCCGTTGGGCGAGGCGGCGGCCAGCGTGCCGGACGGCTTCGACCTATCGACCGGCCTCGCTTTGCTCTTCAGTGCCGGCGCCGTCTCCGGCCTTCTCGAAGGAATGTCTGAATGACCGCGCTGCTTCGCCGCCTCGACACGCTTCTGGCGCGCATCCCGCACGAGCTGCTGGCGCTGCTCGCGCGCCTTTCCATTGGCACGATCTTCCTGCGCTCGGGCCTGCTCAAGCTCGACGGCTGGGCCAGCGGCACGACTCTCGCGCTGTTCCGAGAGGAGTACATGCTGCCGCTCCTCTCGCCCGAGGTGGCATCCTACATGGCGACGGCAGCCGAACTCAGTCTGCCGATCCTGCTCTTCCTCGGTCTGTTCACGCGGCCGGCGGCGCTGGCGCTGCTTGGCATGACCCTGGTGATCGAAATCTTCGTTTATCCCAACGCCTTCGACACGCACGGTGTCTGGGCCGTCGCGCTGCTCTATCTCGCCAAGTTCGGCCCAGGCAGCCTTGCCCTCGACCGGTTGATCTTCCCGCCGGCCCGTCCTAGCGCTTACGCACGGGCTTGAGATCGGAGGCGATCGGATAAGCCGTCGTCGACTTCACACGCTCCATCGAGAAGCGCGACGTGACATTCTTGAGCGGCATGGTGTCGATCAACTTCTTGTAGAAAGTGTCGTAGGCCTGCATGTCGGGCACCGCGACGCGCAGCATGTAATCGATGTCGCCAGCCATGCGATGGAACTCCATCACCTCGGGCATGGCGGTGACGGTGCTGGCAAATTTGGAGAGCCAGGCCGAGGAGTGGTCGCCGGTCTCGATCGACACGAACACGGTAAGCCCCATGCCGATCGATTCGGGCGAGATCAGCGCCACCCGCTTCAGGATGACGCCGGATTTCTCCAGCCGCTGGATGCGCTTCCAGCAGGGGCTTTGCGAGAGACCGACGCGATGGGCGATCTGCGCCAGCGAAAGGCTCGCATCCTCCTGGAGGAGCGCCACGATCTTCCTGTCGATGGCATCCATGATTCGATTATCCATAAGCGGCGGTCGACCTACCTGAATTTGCCAGTCTAGACCGGAAGCGACTCCAGGCACACCGGGGCACCCAGCCGCTCGGTGAGCACAATGGCGAGCGCCTCGATGTCGTCGTCCATTCCTCCGCCATAGGTCCCGAGCCGGGGAGGAGCGTCGTTGAACCATGAGACGCGCCACGCGCCAGCCTCGCAGATCAGCGAACCCACCACTCGCCCGTGCGCGGAAATCGTCCAGAGGGCGGGCTCGTCATGCGCCGCCAGGATGAGGCGCGCCGCCCGGGCGACGAGGGTGCTGGCAATGCTGAGCATACGCGGACTCTACGGGCCAGCCCACGACAGCAGCAATGAAATGATCGGCCGAAACCGCCGCCAGTGGCGGCAGGATCAACCCCCCTGCCGGCGCATGACAGAAAATTCATCTGCAGCCACGACGAATGTCTAGGGTCGGACCGCCGGTGTTTCGAGCTTCATGCCCCGGGCCCGCTCCATGAGATAGAGTTCAAGGGCGGTGTATTCAGGCGCATCGAGCGGCCAGGCTTCGGCCCGGATTCC
>JABMNB010000397.1 GCA_013205335.1 Rhodospirillales bacterium | reverse complement strand
GGATCGGAATGATCGTCCAGGCGATCTCGAGTCCCGTATGATGGGTCACGGTCGTCGGCGTCGGGTTGCGATCAGCGTGGAAGCGCCAGACGGCGTAAACCAGCAGCAGCAACACGAAGATACAAATCGCGGTGATGATGACCAGCAGCAGGTCGTGCAGCGATTCCACCCGCTCCATGATCGGCGTGTAGGGCGGCGGGAAGTTCAGCTGCCAATCGTGCGGCACACCGATGACCTTCTGCGCCTGAGCAGGTGCGGCGACGCCGAAACCGGCTACCGCCGCCACTAGTCCAAGAACGCTCAATACGCGCTTACCGACCATGCATCCGTCCCCTCGCCGGTTAGATCTCGACGGGTTTTCCGACCCGCAAAATCCCCCGCATTTCAAGCGGGTTAGTACCAGATATAGCCGTGGGTGGTAACGGGTTTTCGCCCCCTCTCGGTATGTGGCGGCCAGTCGCAGCCGCACTTTCGGGAGTATATGACGCAGGTACGATTTGAGAAGGCCGGGCGTTCGGCGCCTGGACGATGGCGTCGGGCAGCGACGAGAACGCCCCGAAGTTGCCGCTTGTCTTTCGATTGTCGGTCTTTAAGGTCCCGCCGGCCGCGGCAGGACCGCGGACCTCGCCGAAGGAAACCGTCATGCGGCTCGCCATTCTGACGCCCGTCCTCGCCGTCATTCTTATGTTCGCAGGAGCAGCCTCCGCCATGGATAAGGAAAATACCCTCTACATCGACCTGAAGGACGGTCGCGTCGTCATCGAGATGCGCCCCGACCTCGCCCCCAAGCATGTCGCCCAGATCAAGAAGCTGGCGCGCGAGGGCAAGTATGACGGCGTGGTCTTCCACCGCGTGATCGACGGCTTCATGGCGCAGACCGGCGACCCGCAGGGCACCGGCAGCGGCGGCATGGGCGAGTTGCTCAAGGCCGAATTCTCCAAGGAGCCGCACGCGCGCGGCGTGGTCTCGATGGCCCGCACCAACGATCCGAACAGCGCCCGCAGCCAGTTCTTCATCGTCCTCAAGGACTCGAACTTCCTCGACGGCCAGTACACCGTGTGGGGCAAGGTCACGTCCGGCATGGAATTCGTCGACAAGATCAAGAAGGGCGCCCCGGGCTCGGGCGCCGTGTCCGCCCCGCCGGACAAGATGATCAAGGTCCAGGTCGCGGCCGACGCCAAGTAGCGGCGGCAAAGTCATCGCTGCGGGGGCTTGGCCTCGGGTCACCTCGTAGTCGAGCAGACCACGCCGACCTTCTTTTCTGACACGACCACCTTGCCAGCGCTCCCGTACAGGTCAGGCGGTGGCAACCAGGCGTGCTGCAAGCGTCGCCGACTCGAGCAGATCGGCGGTGTAACGGTCCTTGGGATGGCCGAACACCGCCTCGGTCGCGCCCTGCTCGACGATGTGGCCGTCCTTCAACACGATGACGCGCGGCGCAACTTTCCAGATCACCGACAGGTCGTGGGTGATCACCAGCATGGCCGCAGCGCTACCGCGCTGCAGCTCGAGCAGATGATCGAGTACCTGGGCCTGGACGGAGGCGTCGAGCGCAGAGGTGATCTCGTCGCAGATCAGCAGGTCGGGCTCCGCGGCGAAGGCGCGCGCAATGGCCACGCGCTGCTGCTGTCCCCCCGACAGCTGGCGCGGGAAGCGGTCGAGATACTCGGGACCCATGCCTAGCCTGGCGAGCAGGGCGGCGGTGCGCTCGTGCGCCGCCGTGCAGTCGAGGCCGAAGAAGTGACGAAGCGGCCGGATCAGCGCACTGCCGACGGTCTGGCGGGGGTTGAGCGAGGAGAGCGGGTCCTGGAAAACCATCTGGATGCGCCGGCGCTGGTCGCGCGTCCGGTCGGCGACGTGCGGAGCCAGCGGGTGGCCTTCGAAGCAGATGGCGCCGGCCTGTGGGGTCAGCATGCCAGCCAGCAGCAGCCCGAGCGTGGTCTTGCCCGACCCCGACTCGCCGATCACGCCTAGAACCTCGCCGCGTCCGACATCGACACTGATCTGGTCGAGCGTGCGGCGAACCGCTGGCGCGCGTCCGAACCAGCCGGCGCGGGCATGCGAAAAGGCAACGTCGCGCAACGACAGCAGCTCGGCGGTTCTTGGCCGCGCTTGCGGCGCACGTTGCGGATCGATCAGCAGCGCCGCCCCCAGGAGCTGGCGGGCGTAGGCGGTGCGCGGCCGGCTGAAAACCCGGCCGACCGGGCCGTCCTCGACGATCCGGCCGTCCTTCATCACCAGGACCCGTTCGCAAACGCGGGCCACGACATTGAGGTCGTGCGTGACCAGGACCAGCGCCGCGCCGCTGTCGCGGCGCAGGTCGGCGACGAGTTCCAGAACCTGGGCCTCCGTCGTCTTGTCGAGAGCGGTTGTCGGTTCGTCGAGCACCAGCAGGTCGGGGTTGCAGGCGAGTGCCGCGGCGATGACGACGCGCTGGCGCTGGCCGCCGGACAGCTGGTGGGGATAGCGCCGGGCCAGTTCGGTCGGCTCGGGCAGGCCGGTGCGACGCAGCAGCTCGAGCATGCGGTCGCCGGCGGCAGCGCGACCGAGGCCGGCGCGGGTTCGCAGAACCTCGACGACCTGGCGGCCGACCGGCATGTGGAAAGTAAGCGAAGCGAGTGGATTTTGCGGCACCATGGCGACCGCCGTGCCACGCAGCGCCACCACCGCCGGCGTGACCGTGGCCGCCGCCATGTCGGTGTCTCGATAGAAAAGGCGTCCTCCCAGGAAGGCGCTGCCGGCACGCCGGTAGCCCAGCAAGGCACGCGCCAGCGTCGACTTGCCGGAGCCCGACTCGCCAACGATGCCGACCGCTTCGCCGGGCGCGATGGTGAAGGACACGTCGGAAACCACCGGCACCAGACCGCCGTCCGCGTCGGCATAGCCGATCGACAGGCTCTCGCAGCGGACCAGCGGCTCAGTGCCCGGCAACGCCACGGGCGGCCTCCAGTCCGACCGCGTCGGCGATGCCCTCGGTGGCGAAATTGAGACCGATGACGAGCGTCGAGATGCAGAGCGCCGGCGCCAGGATGAGCCACGGCTCGGAACGGATCGACTGCAGGCCGTCGTGGATCATCAGGCCCCAGTCCGGGGTCGGCGGCGACAGGCCGAGACCGAGGAAAGACAGGGCGGAAACGAGCAGCAACGCGCTCGAAGTGCGCAACGCGAACTCGACGGTCAGCAGATCGGCGACGTTGGGCAGCATCTCGCGCAGGATGATGGCGGGACCGTGCTCGCCGCGCATCTGGGCCACCTTCACGTAGCCTTGCTCCATCAGCACGATGCCCTGGGCGCGAACGGTGCGGATCACCCCCATCATCTTGATGACGGCCATGACGAAGACGAGCACGGCGAGCGACTGGCCGAAGCCGGTGACGAACAGCGAGACGAAGAGGATCGACGGGATGGCGAGCTTCATCTCGACGATGCGCGAGACGACGTCGTCGAACGGGCCGCGATAGTAGGCCATGGCAAGGCCCAGCAGGCCGCCGCCCAGCGTGGCGATGAAGCCGGCGGCCAGGGAGGCCACGATCGCGATTCTGCCGCCCATCAGCAGGCGTGACAGGAAATCGCGGCCGAGTTCGTCTGTCCCCAGCCAGTAGGTGGTGCCCGGCGGCTCAAGCGGCGCATCGAGCAGCTTGAACGGGTCGAAGGGCACGATCGACGGGGCGATCAACGCGACGGTAAGATGGACCAAGACCAGGACGATGCCGAGGGCGGTGAGCGGCCGGCGCAGCAGTCTGCGGATCGTGATCCCCATTACATCCTCGTGCGGGGATCGAGGGCCAGGATCGCGAGGTCGGCCAGCAGATTGAAGACGACAACGATCGCCGCCGAGGCCAGCGCGATCGCCTGGATGACGTGGACCTCGCGCCGCGTCACGGCACGTACCAGTTCCTGGCCGAGCCCAGGATAGGCGAAGACGAGTTCGACGACGACGATGCCCGAGACGAGGGCGGCGGCATAAAGCGCGGTCGCCATGAGACTGGGCACCACCGCCGCGGGCAACGCATGCAGCAGCAGAACGCGCCACTCCGGCACGCCCATCAGGCGCAAGCGCTCGACGAAGTCGCTGGCCAAGGCGTCGACCATGCCGACGCGGAGGATGCGCGCGAGATAGGCGATCGAGCCGATCAGGATCGTGGCGACCGGCAACGGCGCCGCAGCCAGCAGGGTAAGCGCGGGGTCGCGCGTGCTGGCCGTGATGGTTGCCGGGAACAGCGGCCAGGTCACGGCGAACAGCATCACGAGGAAGGTGCCGATGACGAACTCCGGCACCGAGTAGCCGACGATGACGCCCGTCGAAACCACGTTGTCGAGCGGCCTGCGATACCACCTAGCCGCACTCACGCCGAGGATCAGCGCCAGCGGCAGCGCCGTGACGATCACCGCCCCCGCGAGCAGCAGCGAGTTGCGCAGCGGGTAGGCGACGATGTCGACGACCGGCGCCCTCGAAATGATGGTCCGGCCGAAATCGAGCTGCGCCACGCCCAGAAGAAAAGCGCCGAGCCGCTCCACCGCGGGCCGGTCGAGCCCGAGGTCGCGCTTCATCTCGGCGAGTCGCTCCGGTGGCATCATGGCCATTTCGTCTGCCGACAGCGTCACGTCGAGGGCGTCGCCAGGCAGGATTTCGGTGGCGGCAAAGATGAAGGCCGCGAGAAAGAAGAGAGTCAGCAGAGACAGGAAAACGCGACGTAACACTGCGCTCAGCACGGCGCCGCCCCATGTACTGCCAGGTGCTGTGCTGCGGCCATTGCCCCGGTCACGCCTTCCAGACTTCGTCGAAGCGGATCGACCAGATCTGCGGATGGTAGGGCATGTTGCGGATGTTCTTGCGCTTCACCAGGAAGGTGTCGCCGCCGGCCGGCAGGATGGCCGGCACCTCCTCGTGCAGGATCTTCTGCATCTCGGCGTAGATCGCCTTCCGCTTGCCGGCGTCGGGTGTCACCATCGCCTGCCGATAGAGCGCGATGTACTGGTCGTGCTCGGGGCCGCGCCAGTGGCCACTCTCGACGAAGGCGTCGCGCATGCGGAACAGCGAGATGCCAGGGTTCCGCGACCCGACGGCGGTCATCGCGAACTTGTGGAAGTTGCCCTTCGACAGGTCGTTGTCGCCGGTACGGAACTGAATGTAGCCGTCGTTGGGCCGCTCCTCGATGGCAAATACGATGCCGGCTTCCTTGGCAGACTGCTGCACCACCTGAAAGTAGCGGCCGGCCTCGGGCAGTTGCGGGCTCCAGTAGAGCGTCGGCAGGGTGATGCCATTCGGATAGCCGGCTTCGGCCAGCAGCTTCCTGGCGCGCGCGATGTCGCGACCGCCCTGGCGGACCACATAGGCGGGGTCGGTAACCATGAGGTGGCTGTCGTTGCCAACCCAGCCGTACTTGCCGCCATAGGCAATACGCACGATGGCGTCGCGGTCGATCGCGTAGGCGAATGCCTGTCGTACGCGCTTGTCGAGAAATGGCGAGCCCGGGTGCTTGGGGAGCTGGATGACGAAGCTGTAGCCGCCCTTGGCGGTCTCGATGTCGTAGGCGGCATCGGACGCGAACTGTGCTGCGGCACGGGCGTCGATGTTGAGCACTGCATCGAACTGGCCCGAGCGCAGCCCGTTCAACGCCGACTCCTGCTGGCCTTCACGATTGTGGACTTCGACACGATCGAGCAGCGGCAGTCCCTTGCGCCAATAGCCGTCGAACCGCTCCATGATCACAGAGCGATTGGGGTCAGTGGCAACGATCCGGAAGGGCCCGCTGCCGATGCCGTCCATGCCGATGGTCTTGGCGTCGGCGGCCGGCATGATGACGCTGTTGTACTCGGCGAGGATATAGGGGAATTCCGCATTGCCGCCCTCAAGCGTAAACCGGGTAACGTACTTCGAAACCGGCTCGATCTTGACGATCTGGCGTGCAAACGGCGCATTCAGCCGGTGATAAGCGAAGGAGGATGCGACGTCCTCGGACGTCATCTCGCGGCCGTTGTGGAACAGCACGCCCTCGCGCAGCGTCACGTCCCACACGTTCAACTTGTCGTCAGTGGGTTCGACCTTGCTGGCGGCCTCAAGCTGCCAGCCCAGCTTTTCATCGACCCAGGTCAGGCAATTCCACTGAAGACGCGTATTGGCGTCGACGATGAAATAGGGATGCCGGGCGTTCGTGGCATCGGCCGAGCGACGGTTGGCCGAGAGCTGCGCGTAGGACAGCGTACCTCCCTTCTTCGGCGCTCCGTCCTGCGCCCCCGCCGACCCGAGCAGGGCGACATCGAGGGATGCAAGGAAGGCCGATCCGGCAAGTCCCGTTTTCATGAATGTGCGGCGATTGAATGCAGGCATGTGCTGCCCCCTATCCTAAGACTTCGAAGATCGACCGACGGAAGAAAGCCCGGCGTCAGGCTTTCCAGACGCCATCCCAGGTGACCGACCAATGCTGTGGGTGGTTCTTCAGGCCCATAACGGTCGGCCTCTTTATGAGGATATTGTTGCGGCCGGCCGGAAGGATTGCAGGGGCTTCGTCGTAGCAGATGCCCTGCATCTCGGCGTAGATCGTCTTGCGTTGGCCGGCGTCGGGCGTGACCATGGCCTTGCGGTAGAGTTCCATGTATCGGTCATGGCCGGGACCGGACCAGTAGCCGGACTCGTTGTTGGCTCCGCGCATGCGGAACAGGCTGATGCCGGGATTGCGCGGGCCGACGGCGGTGTAGGCGAACTTGTGGTAGTTGCCCTTGGCGACGTCGGCGTCTCCTTGGCGGAACTTGAGGTATCCATCGTTCGGCCGCTCCTCGATGGACAGGGTGATGCCAGCTTCCTTCACGGTCTCCTGGATGACTTGGAAATAGCGCCCCATCTCGGGCCATTGCGGCGCATAATAAAGGGTCGGCAGTGTAATGCCGTTGGGGAAGCCGGCCTCGGCCAACAATGCCTTGGCCTTGGCGAGGTCGCGGCCGACGGGTCGGGCGACGAACATCGGATCGGTACCCGCCATATGGCTGTCGTTGCCGATCCAGCCCCACCGCGACCCGCCGTAAACGATGCGCTGCAGCGCCTCGCGGTCGATGGCGTAGGCCAGCGCGCGACGAATTCTCACATCGAGGAACGGCGAGCCCGGATGCTTGGGCAGGATGATGACCGCCTGGTCGCCGGAGGTTGCCGGCACGACGTCCGTATCGGCCTCACCTTGTAGCTGGCGAACGAGCCGCGGATCGATGTTGAGCACTGCGTCGAACTGGCGGGCGCGAAAGCCGTTGATCGCCGATTCCATTTGTCCTTCGCGATTCACAACCTCAAGCCTGTCGAGGTAGGGCTGGTCCTTGCGCCAGTAGTTTTCATTGCGCTCGAAAACCATGCGCCGCTGCGGGTCGGCCGACACGATCTTGAACGGGCCGGTGCCCACTCCCGTCATGCCGATCTTCTCCCAGTCGTCGGCCGGCATGACGACGTTGTCGTACTCCGCCAGCACGTAAGGGAACTCGGAGTTGCCGGCGTCGAGGAAAAACCTCAGCCCATACTTGCCCGTGACCTCGGTGGACTTGATCTGCTGCGAAGCAAAGTTGCGGCGGCGGTGAAGCTCGAACGATGCGGCCCAGTCCTTGGCCGTGACCTCCCGGCCGTCGTGGAACAGCACGCCCTCGCGCACCGTCACGTCCCAGACATCGAGCTTGTCGCTAGCGGGCTCCAGCTTGGTCGCCAGTTCGGGGACGACTTTCAGGCCCTCGTCGACCCAGGTGAGCGTGTTGTAGGCGGAGCGCGTGATCAGATCGATCATGAAGTAGGGGTGGCGGGTATTGCTGGCGTCCCCGCCCCGACGGTTGCCCGAGCATTGGGCGTAGACCAAGGTACCGCCTCGCCTCGGTGCGGCCTGCGCCGAGGCCGGACCGATTAGTGCACGATCCATCAGGCCGAGGACCGCGGCGCCGCCAAGCGCATGGCGGAGGGTGTCGCGGCGGGTGGGCTGGGTCAAATTACCCTCCATAGACAAAATCTATTAACACACTGTTAGTATTTCGCTATTTTAATGAGAGACAGTGACTCAATTGTGAACTCCAGCGATCAGCCCACAGCCCTTCGTCGCGAAGGCGGAATCACCCTGTCGTCGCTGCGTGCCTTCGCAGCGGTGGCCGAAGCGAAAAGCGTTTCGGGCGCGGCGCGCCTGCTAGGCGTGAGCCAACCGAGCGTGTCCATTCAACTGGCGGCTCTGGAGCAGGCCTGCGGCGTGCTGCTTTTTCGCCGCAAGCCTCAGTTCGTTCTCACCGAGGTCGGCCAGGAACTCTTTGTACGGGCGCGACTTATCCTCAGCCGAGTCTCGGAGTTCGAGGCCTCGGCGCTGGAGTTGCGAGATGTCTCGCGCGGCCGGCTGTCAATCGGCCTGTCGACCCCGCACGTCGCCATGCCCCTGATCGCCGGCTTCACGGCCAGATATCCGGCTGTCAGCATCACGACCAAAATCGGCAATACGACCACGCTGCTGGACGACATTGCACGCTGCCGCATCGACATCGGCATGATGACATTGACCGGACCGGTGGCACCTTTCGCCTGCACACTGATAGCAGCGCCGCGGCTCGCGGTGTGTCTGCCCAGCGACGATCCCATGGCGGCCCGACCAGCCGTGCGGGCATCAGAGCTGGCGGGGCGCGCGTTCATCCTCCGCGAAGAAGGCTCGCTTACCCGTCAGGTGCTTGAGGCCGCCTTCATCGCGGAAGGCCTAACGCTCAATGTCAGGCTGGTACTTGGCAGTCGCGAGGCTATGAAAGAAGCAGTGGCGGCGCGCCTTGGCCTGGGCGCCCTGTTCGAAGGCGAGGCCGGACACGACACGCGCCTGGCGATCGTGCCTTTCGTTTCGCTGCCCTGCAGCACCGGCGTCTACGCCGTGTCGCTAAAGGAGTCGCTGGAGATACCGGCCGTCCGTGCCTTCGTCGACCACATCCCGGCAGGTCCCTAGCGGCAGCAGGCCTCTGCGTATTCCAGGTAGTGCTCGAAGCTCCGTACCACCGCGTGCGGATCCTTGGCTCCTTCGTCGAAACGACGGAGCTTCCTGGCGGCTTCCGCGAACGGCTCGCGTTCGAAGGCTGCCCTTTCTTCTGCACTCATCGGCCCACCCTGCAGCGCGAGGCTACGGACGGAATCCTCGGAGAGCAGGCCGGCATACCCGGGTTCAGTGGCCACCAGGTAGCGCTTGGCAGCCACATGGAGGCGCACCGGTTCGCTGACCTCGGGCCCGAACCGTTCCGCAAGCCAGCGCGCGCCCTCGTCCTCGTGACGATCGTCGATGCCGTTTGCCGCCGGATTCTCACCCAAGCCATGCAGCATATGACCGACGTCATGCAGCAGAGCCGCCGTCACGAGGCTGGCCGGCTCACCCGCCCTCATGGCCAAGTCTGCGGCCTGCAAAGCGTGCTGCAACTGATTGACGTCGTTCAAGCCATAACGGCGCGTGGCACGCGCTTCAAAAATCTGAAGGAGTTCCTAGCGAAGCGCTGAGTTCGTCATGATTATTTCATAATAATTATTAATACTAAAATAAGTTACTATAACTATACTCTATATATGTGATCAGCAAGTGTCGATTCTGGCGATGCCTGCGGCAAGTCGATCAAAGGAGTCGAAGCGTGCGAGAAATCGAGACATTCGCTCAGCCGGGGCAATTCTACCGTGGCAATCTCCACTGCCACTCCACCCGGTCTGACGGTCGACTTGGCGTCGAGGCCGTTTGCGCTGCCTACCGCGAGGCCGGCTACGATTTCATCACCCTGACCGATCACTTCCTCCCGATCTACGACTTTCCGGTCACCGACACGCGGCCCTTCCGGACCGATGCATTCACCACGATCCTGGGCGCGGAGATGCATGTCCCCGCCACCGCCTTGGGCGAAACCTGGCACATCCTGGCAACTGGCCTGCCGCTCGACTTTACCGCCACCCTCCCCGGCGAGAGCGCGTCCGAGATCGCCGCGCGCTGCGCTGCCTCCGGCGCCTTCGTCACCCTGGTGCACCCGGCCTGGTATGGCCTGACGGTCGGCGATGCCGACGCGATCGAAGCCGCCCACGCCGTCGAGATCTACAATCACACCAGCGCCATCAAGAACGATCGCGGCGACGGTTGGAACCTGCTCGATCAGCTCCTCAGCCAAGGCCGCCGCCTGACCGGCTGCGCCAGCGACGATGCGCATTTCCATTTCGACGATGCTTTTGGCGGCTGGGTCATGGTCAGAGCGCCCTCGCGCGATCCCGATGCTCTCGTCGATGCGCTCAAGCACGGCCACTACTACTCGAGCCAGGGGCCGCTCCTCCACTCGATCGCCCACGACGGTGACGCGATCGAGATCGAATGCAGCCCGGCGGCCGCAATCATGGTTCTTGGTCGCGGCTCGAAGGCCGCCCATGAAATCGGTATCGACCTCACGAAGTCGCGTCTGCCGCTCGACCGCGTGCGCCGCGGTGGCCATGCGCGGATCGTTGTGGTCGACGACCGAGGGCGCCGCGCCTGGAGCAACCCGATCTGGTTCGACAAATAGTTCTTGCCCGATCGTCGGCGGCTTGTCCGTCATCAGGCGCATCACTCATCCGAGTCGCATTCTCGAAGACAAGCATCACTGTCGCAGCACCCTGCTCCGGCTCGACTTGGACCCCGGCGGCATCCCGATTGCGCACACCGGTGGACGCTTCATGGCGCCGTTGTCCGCGAGGTTCAGGCGTCGCGCGTGACCGTGTGGAAGGCCTTGGCAATGACCTGCCAACGGCCATCCACCTTGAGCAGGGTTAGATAGTCCGTGAAGTAGCGCGGCGGGATCTGGCACTCGACCTTGGCAAAGGCGGTCGCCGGGCCTGAAAAGTCGATCGACACGATGCGATCGGCCCGGGCGCTGCCCTTCGATTTGGCCGACGGACGGCCTTCCACCATCTTGAACCAATCGGCTAGCGGCATGTCCGCGGCCTTTCCGTCGGGGCCGGCGCTGTACAGGTGCGAGGCAGGATGGAACGCCTCGCCGAGCTTCTTCGTGTCGCCCTCGTGCAGGCCGTCGAAATAGACCTGAAGTACCTTCTCGATCGCTGCGACGTCGGAATTCATCTGCCTGCTCCCTCGTTCAAATCGCGCCGTTGGGCGCCACCAGGATCTTGCCGTTGCGCCCGCCCCTGTCGGCGTGGGCCAGGGCATCCTTGATCTTCTCGATCGGATAGACCGTGTCGACAGGCGCGTAAAGCGTGCCCGCCATCACTTGCGTGGCCAACCCGGCATAGATCTCTCGGATCTTGGCCGCGCTGCGCTTGGCGAGCCCCCGGCCCAGCATGAACCCCGTCAGCTTGACCCCGCGATAGATGAAATTGCTGCGCGTTACCTTGGGATCCTCGCCGCTCATCGACCCGTAATGAACGACGGTGCCCTCGGTCGCGACGCAGTCGACGATGCGGCCCGTTGCGGCGCCGCCGACCGCCTCCACGCCAAGCCGAATGGCCGCATTTCCCGTCGCCTGAGCGACGCGCTCGGCGAGACCGTCACCATCGACCAGGACGACATCCGCGCCCAACGTCTTCAGCTCGTCCGTGAGGTCCGCGCGGCGCACGACATTCACCGTACGCAGGCCGCGCTGGTGGGCCTGCACGATAAGCAACCGTCCGACCGCGGAGTTGGCCACATTCTGGATGACCCATTCACCGGCACCGAGATCGACGAAATCCGACAGCATGAGCTGCGCCGTCGGCGGGTTGATGCGCACCATCGCGGCCTGTCGCAGATCGATGCCCGACGGTAACGGAATGGCGTCGTCGCCCTTCACGCGGCGCCTCTGCGTCCAGTTTTCGCGCTGCAGGTTGATCACCAGATCGCCCGTCTTAACGTGCTTCACGGCCGAACCGACCGCCGCGACCCGACCGACGCATTCCGCGCCGGGCGTTGCCGGCAAGGGCGGCTTCAGCCGGTAGCTCCCCTTGCAGAACCACATGTCCGCGGGATTGATGGGGAAGGCCAGCACGTCGAAGACGACTTCGTCGGCCGCCGGTTCGCCCACGTCTGGCACGTCGGCGCAACGCGCCACGTCCCACGGCGTCCCGTACCGATCGATCAGCACCTGCTTCATGCCGCACCTCCGCCCGATGTCTCAAGGGATGTTCACAAGGGCACTTTGTTGGCCCGTCGATTGCTTATAAGATGATTCGACAGGGGGTGAAATGCCGGATGGCAGCCAAGGTCTTCGATGAGATGAATTCCGGCTCGGACGGTTCGATCCGAGAGCCCTATCGCGGTGTCGCCGACTGGCTGGCTCGCACCTCGCCCGAACGCGTGGCGGCGACGCGAAACGAAGTCGATCTCTTCTACCGCCGGCACGGCATCACCTTCGGTGCCTACGGCGCGGCCGAGGGTGCCGAAACGACGATCCCCTTCGACATCATCCCGCGCGTCATCGCCTGGGACGAATGGCAGTACCTGCACAAGGGCCTGTCGCAGCGCGCCCGAGCCCTGAACGCCTTCCTGAGCGACGCCTACGGCCAACGCGATATCTGCCGCGCCGGCGTGATCCCCGAAGAGCAAATCCTGATGAATGGCGAGTTCGTCGCCATGGCGCAGGGCCTGCAACTGCCGGGCGGCGTGCACGCGCATATCGCCGGTATCGATCTCGTCCGCGTCGGCGAGAAGGATTTCTTTGTCCTCGAAGACAACGTGCGCACGCCGTCCGGCGTGTCCTACGTCCTGGAAAACCGCGAAGTCATGATGCGGCTGGCGCCGGAGCTCTTCGCCGCGATGAGCGTCCTGCCCGTCGCCGACTATTCCGAGGAACTGCTGGCGACGCTCAGGTCGGTGTCCTTCAGCGACGGCCACGAACCCAATGTGGTTCTGCTGACGCCCGGCCATCACAACAGCGCCTATTTCGAGCATGCCTTCCTCGCCGATGAAATGGGCATCGAGCTGGTGAAGGGCTCGGACCTGTTCGTCGACGAGAGCCGAGTCTAC
Organism: Rhodospirillales bacterium; assembly: GCA_013205335.1. GTDB lineage: Bacteria > Pseudomonadota > Alphaproteobacteria > Reyranellales > Reyranellaceae > Reyranella. Next base: position 19,987 of record JABMNB010000397.1, on the reverse strand, counting down.
ATGCGCACGCCACGCGGGCCCCAGCGCGTCGACGTGATCTACCGTCGCGTCGACGACGCCTTCCTCGATCCGCTGGCGATGCGACCTGATTCGTTCCTCGGCGTCGCCGGCCTGCTGGGCGCGCTGCGCGCCGGCCGCGTGAACATCGTGAATGCGCTGGGCAACGGCGTGGCCGACGACAAGTCGACTTATACGTATGTCCCCGAGATGGTCCGCTTCTATCTCGGCGAGGAGCCGATCCTGCAGAACGTGCCGACCTGGCGATGCGACCGGGCCGACGACTACAAGTACGTGCTCGAACACCTGTCCGAGATCGTCGTGAAGGAAATTCATGGATCGGGTGGCAAGGGCATGCTGGTCGGCCCGACTTCGAGCAAGGCCGAGATCGAGGAATTCACGGCGCTCCTGAAGGCGCGGCCGGACAACTATATCGCCCAGCCGACGCTGGCCCTGTCGACCTGCCCGACCTTCGTGAACCAGGGCGTGGCGCCCCGGCATGTCGATCTGCGCCCGTTCGTGCTCTCGGGCAAGAAGATCACCATCGTTCCGGGCGGCCTCACCCGCGTCGCCCTAAAGGAAGGGTCTCTCGTCGTCAATTCGAGCCAGGGCGGCGGAACCAAGGACACCTGGGTACTGGCCCCCGACGAAGCGGACGGCAGGTAGGCCCGCCGATGCTAAGCAGCACTGCCAAGAATCTCTACTGGATGGGTCGCTACCTGCAGCGCGCCAAGTCGACGGCGCGGCTGATCGAGGCGACCCAGCGCATGGCCCTGCAGTCGCGCGGCGAGGAGGCGGCGGGCGTCGCGGCGATCTTCGGCATGGAGGACGAGTTCCGCCAGAGCCAGGCTCAGGGCCAGCGACTCGCAAGCCTGATCGACTTCCTGGTGCTCGACGAGAACAACCCTTCCTCGATCGTCAATTCGATCGCCGCGGCGCGGCGCAACGCCCGCGAAGAACGCAACAACATCACGGTCGACGTGTGGGAGAGCCTGAACGCACTCTGGCTGGAGCTGAGCGCCCGCCTGCGCGGCAAGCGGGCGAACCTGGATCGCGGTGCGCTGATCGAGTCGGTGAAGAAGCAGGCGGTGATGATCTTCGGCGCCGCGCAGGTGACGCTGCTGCGCGACGAGGCCAACAATTTCTTGCAGCTCGGGGCTTTCCTCGAGCGCGCCGACAATACCGGCCGCATCCTCGACGTGAAGTTCCATCTGCTGCGGCCGGACGGCAATCCCAGCGCCGAGGGCCTCGACTACTTCGCCTGGTCCGAACTCCTGGCCTGCATTGGCGCCGTGCGCACCTATCGGCGCATCTACCGCAGCTCGCTGAATCCCATGAAAGTCGCGGAGCTGATGATGCTGCGGCGCGACGTGCCGCGCTCGGTCCATCACTGTCTGTGGATGGTAGACCTCAACATGCGCGAACTGGCCGATGCCTACGGCACGCGCGGCGAGGCAGACCGGCTGGCGGGCGAGTTGCATGCTCGGCTGCGCTATGCGCGCATCGATCGGGTCTTTGAGATCGGCCTGGCGACGTTCCTGGGCCAGCTGCGTGGCGACATCAGCACGCTGTCGGAAGAAATCGGCCGACAGTTCCTTCTGGATTGATCAGGATCATGCGCTTCTCCGTCCACCATGCCACGCGCTTCCAGTTCGACCAGCCCTCCGGCCATTCGATCCACGACGTCCGGCTCACGCCCAAGCCCGCGGCAGCGCAGCGCCTGGTGTCCTGGCGGATCGACGGTCCCGGCAAACGTTCCGAATGGACGGACGGTCATGGCAACCAGGTGACGACCTTCTCGGTCGCCCAACAGCACGACAGCGTCGAGATCGTGGTGAACGGCATCTACGAATACAGCGGCGCCGATCAATGGCTGCGCTATGTCGAGCAACCAACGCTCCCGGCACCGTTCTGGCTGCGCAATACGGGCCTGGCGCGGCACGATGCGAGCTTCGACACCTTGATCGCGGGTCTTGCCGAGCGCGCCGCAGATCCGGAACGCCGTGTCGCCGTCCTGCACGAGTTGATGGCGCGCATTTCGGATCGCGTGGCCTACAGGACCGGCGCTTCTACGGTGGACACGTCGGCGGCCGAGGCGCTGACCCGCGGCGCCGGCGTAGCCCAGGACGAGGCCCACATCTTCATTGCCTGCTGCCGCCGGCTCGGCGTGCCGGCCCGCTACGTCAGCGGCTATCTGCGCAACGACGATCCGGAACTGCATGTGGGCCAGACCAGCCACTCCTGGGCGGAAGCCTGGGTGCCGGGCCTCGAATGGGTCGGCTTCGATCCCGCCAACGGCATCAGCCCGCGCGGCGACAGTCTTCGCGTCGCCGTTGGCCTCGACTACCGCGATGCTGCTCCGGTCAGCGGACGCCGCGTCGGCTTCGGCGACGCAAAGATGACTGTCGAGGCGGCGGTACGCCTCGTCGACTAGCGAGCCGTCCCGCTCAAGCGACCGCCTTTTCCTCGAAGTTCTCGCGCCGCCGGCGTGGGGGTCAGGACGAAGACATGCCGGTTCACGCTGCCGGCCAGGTCGATGATCGTCAGCACCATCGGAAAGAGGATGAGCACGTTCACCAGGGCAATGAAGGCCGGCGAGATCAGCTGCCGGAAGGGAACCGGCGGAAACGGCATGCCGCCCGCTCAGCCTTAGCAGCGCTACGGCTCGCCTGACGAGAAATAGGAGGCCGTTGCCTTGCGGAAAGCCTGCGTCGCGACTAGCTTCGCGCCGCTCATAAAATGCCTGAAGGAGGCCTATTCGTCATGGCTCTCATCGCCGATCGTCTCAGCCGTATCAAGCCGTCTCCGACCAATGCCGCGCAGGGCAAGTTCCTGGAGATGAAAGCGGCAGGCAAGGACGTGATCGGCCTGGCCGCCGGCGAGCCGGACATGCCGACGCCCGACCATATCAAGGAAGCGGCGATCCAGGCGATCCGCAACAACGACACCAAGTATACCGCCGTTCCCGGCACGCCGGCGCTGCGCCAGGCGATCGTCGCCAAGATGAAGCGCGATCATGGGCTCGACTACAAGCCGTCGCAGACCGTCGTCACATCGGGCGGCAAGCAGATCATCTTCAACGCGATGCTGGCGACACTGAACCCGGGCGACGAGGTCATCGTGCCGGCACCCTACTGGGTGTCGTATCCCGAAATGGTTCTGTTCGGCGACGGCACGCCGGTCATCGTGCAGTGCAGGGAAGAGAACGGCTTCAAGCTGACGCCGGAGGATCTCGACCGTGCCATCACGCCCAAGACCAAGTGGATCATCCTGAACTCGCCCAGCAACCCGACGGGTGCCGCCTACTCCAAGGCGGACCTCCGCGGCCTGTGTGACGTGCTGCTGAAGCATCCGCACGTGCACGTCCTGACCGACGACATGTACGAGAAGCTCGTCTATGACGACTTCGAGTTCTTCACGCCGGCCCAGGTCGAGCCGAAGCTGTACGACCGCACGCTCACCATGAACGGCGTGTCGAAGGCCTACAGCATGACCGGATGGCGGATCGGCTATGCGGCCGGCCCGCAGAAGCTGATCGAGGCCATGATCACGGTGCAGTCGCAGAGCACCTCGAACGCCAGCTCGATCAGCCAGGCCGCCGCCGTAGCTGCGCTCAACGGCCCGACCGACTTCATCCCGAAGAACGTCGCGGTCTTCAAGCAGCGCCGCGACCTGATCGTGTCGATGCTGAACCAGACCAAAGGCCTGAAGTGCCCGCGTCCCGAAGGTGCCTTCTACGTCTACCCGTCCTGCGCCGGCACGATCGGCAAGCAGACGCCCGACGGCAAGGTGATCAAGGACGACACCGACTTCGTGAACTACCTGCTCGAATCCGAAGGCCTGTCGGTCGTGCAGGGTTCGGCCTTCGGCCAAGGCCCGGCCTTCCGCATCTCGTACGCCACGGCGACGGAACTGCTGGAAGAAGCGGGCCGCCGCATCCAGCGGGCTTGCGCAGCACTTACGTAAGCGTTGCTGACCTATTTCGTCCCCGCCCAGTGTTTGACTCGCATGGGCGGGGATGAAACCATTTTCATGACAAACAGGCTTCGCTCCGTCCGGAACGTTCGGTAGCGCTACCTCTATCCGCGACTTTCGTCCGGAGCTTCTGCGCTTTTTGCGAAGAAGGAGGACGTTGTCATGGCCGAATTCAAAACGGAGACGATCACCGGCGGCAGACCAGGCAGCGGTGCGCATCGCGTGGTGGCGCTGTGCGGACCGTATCTGTCAGGCAAGACCAGCCTGCTCGAGAGCATTCTCTACGCCACGGGAGCCATCGGCCGGCGCGGGTCTACTCGCGCGGGCACCTCGATTGGCGATGGAGCCGCTGAGTCGCGCAAGCGCAGCATGGGCACCGAGATCAACGTGGCCTCGGCCGACTATCTCGGCGACCAGTGGACCTTTCTCGACGCGCCGGGTTCGATCGAATTCCAACATGATGCCTTCGCCGCCCTCGCGGTGTGCGACGCGGCGGTCCTGGTCTGCGAGCCCTCGACAGAGCGCGTGATGGCGCTGACGCCGCTCCTCAAATACATTGAGGACCGGCACATCCCGCACATCATCTTCGTCAACAAGATCGACTCCGCCGAGGTCCGCGTGCGCGACATGCTGTCGGCGCTGCAGTCGGTGTCGCGGCGGAAGCTGCTGCTGCGACAGGTGCCGGTCCGCCGACCCGCGGCCGACGGCAGAGAGGAGACCGTGGGCTATGTCGATCTCGTGAGCGAGCTCGCCTATCGCTACAAGAACAGTGGCGCGTCCGACCTGATCGAGATGCCGGCGGAGGTGCTGCCGCGCGAGGCCGAGGCACGACGCGACATGCTGGAAACGCTCTCGGAGTTCGACGACACGCTGCTCGAACAGCTGGTCGAGGATATCGCGCCGGAGAAATCGCTGATCTATCGCGACCTTCACGAAGAGTTCGGTTCGGATCAGATCGCGCAGGTCCTGCTGGGCGCCGGTGACCGCGAGAACGGCGTGCGACGCCTCCTCAAGGCGCTGCGTCACGATACGCCATTCGTCGAGGTGACGGCGAAGCGCCGCGCCCTGGCCTCGAACGGCGCGCCCATGGCCGAGTGCTTCAAGGTTCTGCATCAGAGCCATGCCGGCAAGCTCTCGATCTGCCGCATCTGGTCCGGCGCGCTGGGCGAGGGCCAATCTGTCGGCGGCCACCGGGTCGGCACGATCCTGCGCCCCTTCGGGCAGAGGCTCGACAAGATCGCGGAGGCGCGCGCCGGCGAGATCGTGGCGCTGGCCAAGGTCGAAGCGCTGTCGTCGGGACAGACGCTCAGCCCTTCCGGCATCGCCGCATCGGCCGATTTTCCGGCAGCCGATGCCCCCGTGTTCGGCCTGGCCCTGTCGGCTCGCAACAGGAACGACGAGGTGAAACTCTCCGGCGCCCTGCACAAGCTCGTCGAGGAGGATCCCTCGCTTTCCTTCGAGGCCCGCGGCGAGACCCACGAGCTGCTGCTCAAGGGCCAGGGCGAAATGCACCTGAAGGTCGCCGTCGACAAGCTGGCCGGCCGGTACAACGTCGCCGTCGACATGACGACACCGCGCGTCGCCTATCGCGAGACAATCCAGGCCTGCACACACCAGCATGCGCGCTACAAGCGGCAGACCGGCGGCCACGGCCAGTTCGCGGACGTCAAGATCGAGATCAAGCCATTGCCGCGCGGGTCGGGCTTTCGGTTCGTCGATAAGGTCGTGGGCGGGGTCGTACCGCGCAACTTCATTCCCGCCGTGGAAGAAGGTGTGTTCGAATACCTGAAGGAAGGGCCGCTCGGCCAACCCGTCGTCGATCTCGAAGTGACCCTGTTCGACGGCCAGTACCATGCCGTCGACAGTTCAGAGATGTCGTTCAAGATGGCCGCGCGCATCGCCATGAGCGAGGCCATGTCCAAGTGCAAACCGGTGCTGCTGGAACCCATCCTGAGAGTGACGGTGGCCGGGCCAGCTGAGTCGACGCCGCGATTGCAGCGGCTGATCTCGGGCCGCCGCGGCCAGCTCCTTGGCTACGATGCCCGTCCGGACTGGCCGGGATGGGACGAGGTCTCGGCCCTGATGCCGGAGGCTGAGATCGCCGACCTGATCGTGGAAATCCGGTCAGTCACCCAAGGCATCGGCAGCTTCAGGACCGAGTTCGACCACTTGCAGGAACTCGCCGGACGGACGGCCGAACGAATCGTCGAGGAGACCAGGAGGCGTCAGGCGGCCTGATCCCCGGTCACAAGGGAGTGAAGCGGAGCCGCGAGCCCTTCTCAGCCGCAATGCGGCATCTCATAGTTCTCCCGTGGAATGTATCCACGGGAGAACTCATGATGATGAAGAGACGGTCTATGATGGGGGGTGGCCTGGTGGTGGCCGCCGCTTCGTCACTGACCCGCGTCGCGAATGCCCAGGCTGGGCGCCCGACGCTGGTGTTTGTCGGCCACGAGCTTTGAGGCGGCTGCAAGATCTGGCGTGCCCAGTCCGAGCCTGATTTCCTCAAGTCCGCCGCTTTCAAGAAACTCGACTACCAGGTCGTCCATCCGGCCAGTGGAGACCTCGTGATGGTGGAAGAGAGCTGGCCCGCGCCAGCAAGGCCCGTCCGGGCCGCTTTCCTTGCAAGCGAAGAGGGCAAGAAGAGCCCCAACGCCACGCCGCGCTTCATCCTGTTTCAAGACGGCAAGATCGCCCTCACCGTCACCGGCAACGGTGGCTGGAAAGACAAGATGTGGCCGATGATCCAGGAAGTGACCGCCACCAAGGCCTAGTTTCCGGCCGGCCGTCGTTCCTCCATATTGCCCTCGTGGAACTTGATCCACGAGGAGGGAAGTTTTTCGATGTTCAAGAGACGCAGTGTGATCGCGGGCGGACTGTCGCTTGTCGCCGCGCCGATGGTTGCCAGGACCGCCGCCGCGCAAGGGGTCAAGAAGCCCATCCTGGTTTTTGCCGGTGACGAGACGTCAGAGGCCTCGAAGGTCTGGCGTACGCAGTGGGAGCCCCTTTTCAAGCAGGCTCCGGTTTTCCAGAAAGTCGACTACCGCGTCGTGTTTCCCAAGACGCCGGCACTTCTGTTGAAGCCCGAGAGTTGGCCTTCCGATCTGCGCTGGGTTCTTGATGCGTTCCTGATGAGCCAGGTCGGGGTCGAACAGGGTGCCGAGACGCCGCGTTTCTTTCTCGTCCAGAACGGCCAGATTACCTTCACCGCCGTCGGCAACAACGCATGGCGCGACGTCATGTGGCCGACGCTGCTCGATGTGACCAATTCGAAGCCCTAGGGCCGGTGACCCATCCTGCCAACCACGTCACGGCGCAGTGAGCAGGGTTGATTTGCCGGCTCCTGGCTCCGGGGTCATGTAAAGCCAGAGCGTAACAGGAGTTGGATCATGCTGATCAAGCGCACGAGAGGCTGGGAACTGCCGGAGTCCAGGGCGACATCGGAGAGCCACTATCTCAACCGGCGTGAGATGGTGCGGGCCATGGGGCTCGCGGCGGGATTGGGTGCCGCGTCCCTCACCCTGCCCGGCAGTGTCATGGCGCAGGACAAGACGGCCGATCCTTCGGCCGGCCTCTACCCTGCCAAGCGCAACGACAAATACGGCGTGCCAACGCCGATGACGACCGAGCGGCTGGCGACGACATACAACAACTTCTACGAGTTCGGCACCGACAAGAGCATCTGGCGCGATGCCCAGAAGCTCGAGGTCAGGCCGTGGACGATCAAGGTCGGCGGCATGGTCGAGAAGCCCTTCGAGATTGGCATCGACGACCTGCTGGCCAAGGTTCAGCTCGAGGAGCGCGTCTACCGCCACCGCTGCGTCGAGACCTGGTCGATGATCGTGCCGTGGAGCGGCTTCCCGGTGCGCTCGCTGGTCGAGCTCTGCAAGCCGCTGGGCAGCGCCAAGTTCATAGTCATGAAGACCTTGTCGAGGCCCTCGGTGATGCGCGAGCAGCGCGATCTCCTCTACCCGTGGCCCTATACCGAGGGCCTCGCGATGGACGAGGCGATGAACGATCTCGCCTTCATCGCAACCGGCCTCTACGGCAAGCCGATCCACAAGCAGAACGGCGCGCCGCTGCGCCTCGTGGCGCCGTGGAAGTACGGGTTCAAGAACGTGAAGTCGATCGTCAGCGTCGACTTCACCGACAAGAAGCCCAAGACGTTCTGGGAAGGGCTGCAGTCCAGTGAATACGGCTTCTGGGCCAACGTAAACCCGCAGGTCGCCCATCCCCGCTGGAGCCAGGCGACGGAAAAGCCGCTGGGCAGCGAGGAGCGCATCCCGACCCTGCTCTACAACGGTTACGCCGAGTTCGTGGCCGGGCTGTACGCTGACCGCAAGGCGGAAAAGCTGTTCATGTAGCCTGCCCTCCTTTGCCTTGCCGCGCCGGGCCGCTAAAACAGGACCCGGCCGGACACGGCCTCAGGAGGAAACGTGAAACTCAACCGTCGTACGACCCTGGCCGGCGCCGCCGTGCTGGCCGCAGGTTCGCTGTCCAAGGCTGCTCTGGCCCAGGCGTATCCCACCAAGCCGATCAAGATCGTCGTGCCCTTCGCTGCCGGCAGCGCCACCGACCTGACGGCGCGCGGCCTGGGCGCCAAGCTGCAGGACATCCTGAAGCAGCCGATCGTCATCGAGAACAAGCCGGGCGCCAGCGGACAGCTCGGCGCCTCCGCCGTCGCAACCGCGCCGGCCGACGGCTACACGCTGATGATGGGCACCAATACGACCAACGCCGCCAACGGTGCCCTGTTCAAGAAGTTGAGCTACGACATCGACAAGGATTTCGCGCCGATCATGCGTTGCGTGATGGGCGTCAACGCACTGGTCGTGAACAACGACCTGCCGGTCAAGACGACCGCCGAGCTGGTGGAGTACGCCAAGAAGAACCCGGGCAAACTCAACTATGCCGAGGCCAGCGCCTCGCAGCGCCTCTCGGGCGAAATGTTCAACAAGCTCGCCGGCGTGAAGATGGAGCGGGTGCCCTACAAGGCGAGCCCCCAGGCGCTGGGTGAAGTCGCATCCGGCCAAGTCCAGGTGATGTTCCCCGACCTGCCGCAGGCGCTGACCCAGATCGAGGCCGGCCGCGTGCGCGGGCTCGCGACCACCGGCCCCAAGCGCACGACGGTGACCCCCAACCTGCCCGCGATCGCCGAAGCCGTGCCTGGCTATTCACTGGTCTACTGGCTGGCCGTGTTCGCGCCGGCCGCGACGCCCAAGGACGTCCAGAAGGTCCTCGCCGAGGCGATCGCCGAGGCGCTGAAGGACCCGGCCACCGCCAAGGCGATGACCCAGGGCCGAATGGAGATCGCGCCGCTCGCGCTCGACGAGTTCGCGGCCTACGTGAAGGCTGAAACAGATTGGTGGACCAAGGAGATCAAGGCCGCCGGCATCGAGCCGGAGTAACCGACATGACCAAAGTCATCATCGAGCAGAGCGGCCCGGTCAAAACCATCTGGATGAACCGGCCGGAGAAGCGCAACGCACTCGACAGCGAACTGATCCACGAGATGATCGACGCGCTGCGGGCGCCCGTCGCGGCCGACGATCGTGTCGTGGTGATCCGTGGCAAGGGCGACGTGTTCTGCGCCGGCCTCGACATGGCCGAGCGTCGCGAGACCATCGGCAGCGGCAGCGCGAGCGGCATCGAGGTGATGCTGCGCGCGGTCGAACTCTGCCCCCTGCCCGTCGTTGCCATCGTCCACGGCGATGCCATCGCCGGCGGCAACGAGCTGGCGCTTCATTGCGATATCGTGGTGGCGAGCCAGAAGGCACGCTTCGGCATGTCGCTGGCCCAGGTTGGCCTCGCCCCCAACTGGTTCCTGGCCAAGAAACTCATGGAAGTGCTGGGGCCGGTGACGACTCGCGAGATGCTGCTGCTGGGCGATCCGCTGCCTGCGACCAAGCTGCACGCGCTGGGCCTGATCGCCCGCTGCGTGCCGGCAGACCAGCTCGAAGCCGAGGCATCGAAGGTCGTCGACCGGCTGGCGGCCAATGCGCCACTGTCCTTGAAGGCCATGAAGGCGCTCACGGTGAAGCAGCTGGAGTTCCGCGACGGTATCGAGCACGCCGATGTCGACGCACTCGTCCAGGCGGCGATGAAGAGCCGGGACGCACAGGAAGGCATGAAGGCGCGGCTGGAGAAGCGTACCGCGAGATTCGCCGGCAAATGAACGAGGGCAGATAGCCATGTCGATCAGGCTCCGCCTCGACAAGCCATGGCGGCCCTTGACGGGCGAGGAGATCGCCCGCCTGCCCGGTCAGCTCGGCGTCTACCAGGTCGGCGATGGCGCGGGCGCCGTCCTCTTCATCGGCCAGGCCGGTGCGCGCGCGCCCTTCGGCCTGCGCAGCGAGTTGCAGAGCGAGCTTGCCCAGCGTGGCGCGGGCCATCAGTTCCGCGTCGAGGTGAACATGCAGTACCGCACGCGCTGGTTCGAGCTGCTGATGGTGTACAGGGCAGACCACGGCGAGTTGCCGCCCGACAACGCCAAGAACCCGCCCCCGCTGGGACGGTTGAGCCCGTCGTGAGGGGGCTACACTCATCGCTTCCCCCTCACCTGGCCTCTCCCCCGATCGGGGGGTGAGGAATAAGAGGATAGAGCCAGATGGATTTCGAGCCTAACGAAGAACAGCAGATGCTGATCGACCAGGTCCGTCGTTTCGTGCGCGAGGAGATCATCCCGCTCGAAGCCGGGCTCGATCCCGACGCTTCCGAACTCGATCCCGCCGATCATGCGCGGCTGGTCGAGAAGACCAAGGCGATGGGCCTATTCGGGATCGACATACCGAAGGAATACGGCGGACCCGACATCGACATCGTGACGCGCGTCCTGCTGGCCATCGAGATGGCCCAGCACCGTGCCGGTCTCTACGTGCCCTGCTACGGCACTTTCGGTGGCGCGGGCCTGGCGCAGATCTTCGAGGCCAACGAAGACCAGAAGGAGCGCTACCTCTATCCGACGCTGCGCGGCGAAAAGAAGGCGTTCTTCGGCCTCACCGAACCATCGGGCGGCAGCGATCCGGCGCGCGCCATCCAGACCAAGGCCGAGCGCAAAGACAACGGCTGGGTACTGAACGGCGCCAAGATCTTCATCTCCAATGCCGACCGCGCACAGTACGGCATCGTCTTCGCCCGCACCGATGCTTCCAAGGGGCGCGCCGGCATCACCTGCTTCCTGATCGATTCCGATACGCCGGGCTTTCACGTACGACGCGTCGTGCACACGCTCCGCTCCTCGCACTATGCGACGGAACTCGAATTCAAGGATTGCTGGGTATCCGATCATCAGGTGCTGGGCGAGGTCAACAAGGGCTTTGCCGTCGCCAACGACCGGCTCACCCGCCAGCGCATCCCCTACGCTGCCGGATGCATCGGCGTCGCCATCGCCGCGCACGAAATGGCGATCGAGTGGGCCAAGATGCGCTCGACCTTCGGCGAGAAGCTCGCCAACCGCCAGGCCGTGCAATGGATGCTGGTCGACAACGAGATCGACATCCGCACCGCTCGGCACTTCACACTCGAGGCGGCGGAGAAGGCACGGCGTGGCCTGCCCTTCAAGATCGAGGCCTCGATTGCCAAGCTCACCGCGTCGGAAGGCGGCGGCCGCGTGGTCGACCGGTCGATGCAGATCCATGGCGGCATGGGCATGACCAAGGACCTGCCGCTGGAACGCTGGTATCGCGAGATGCGCATCCGCCGGGTTGGCGAAGGCCCGAGCGAGGTGCAACGCATGGTGATTGCGCGCGAGATCCTGGGGAGCAATCTGCGATGAGCACCGCCTCGGGACAGGCGCCGGGACCTCTCGCCGGCCTCAAGGTCGTCGAGTTCGGCCAGAACCTGGCCGGCCCCTATTGCGGGCAGATCCTGGCCTTCCTCGGCGCCGAGGTGATCAAGGTCGAGCGGCCGGAGGGTGACGACGCACGCAAATGGGGACCTCCCTTCGTCGACGGTGACGCCACGGGATTCATCGCACTGAACCGCGGCAAAAAGTCGATCACGTGCGATCTCGCCGACGCCACGCAGCGCGAAGCGCTGATCGAGCGCATCGGGGCCGCCGATGTCTTCGTGCACAATCTACGTGCCGACGTGCCGGCCAAGTTCGGCTTCGACGGGGCCACGCTCACCAGGCGCTTCCCGCGCCTGATCTACGCCGACCTCGGCGCCTTCGGCCATGCCGGGCCGTGGAAGGACCGACCCGGTTACGAGCCGATCATCCAGGCCGTCGCCGGCCTCATCTCGCTCAATGGCGATCCGACGGGCCCCGAGGCACGCATTGGCGTCTCGATCATCGATCTGTCGACCGGCATGTGGACGGCGATCGGTGTGCTGGCGGCGCTGGCCAAACGCACGGCCACAGGCGAAGGCAGCCTGGTCAACACGTCGCTGTTCGAGAGCGGATTGATGTGGGCCTCCAACCATGTCGCGGGCTGGTCGGTGACCGGCAAGATGCCGCCGCGCCAGGGAACAGGCCATCCGTCTCTGACGCCCTATCAAGCGTTCGAATGCAGCGACGGCCCCCTGATGATCTGTCCGGGCAACGACCGGCTATGGCGCAAGTTCGCCGAGGCGCTGGGCCATCCCGAATGGCCGAACGAGGACCGCTTCAAGACCAACGTCCAGCGCGCGGAGCGGCGCGAGCTGTTGCTCGGCATGATCGCCGACATCATGAAGCGGGAAACGCGGTCGTACTGGTCGGCGAAGCTGGACGCACTGGGCGTCCCCAATGGCCCCCTGAACTCGGTGCCGCAGGTGATGGAACTGGCTCAGGTGGCGGCGCTCGCCATGTTCGTCCAGCCCTATGCCGGCTCGACCGCCCTCTTCCACGGCCTGCCGCTCAGCATCGACGGCACGCGGGCCGGAGGCCAGGAAACGGCGCCGAAAATTGGCGAGCACAACGGAAAGGCCTGACGGAAAAGGCTAGCCGGCGAAGCTCAGGCAGTAGTCGCGCACCTGCTGGAGCGGGATGCGCGCGTGGCTCTGCACGATGATGAACTTGCCCCCGGGGTCGGTCCCGTTGGGCAACCTGACGAGGCGCTCGAAATCGTCGGCGCCCCAGACGCAGGACTGTTCGGAGAACAGCTGGACCTCGGCTGTGTAACAGGTGTCCCACTCGGCGTGATAGTCGTAGAGCCTGCCGGTGATCTCCGCCGCACTGGTGTAGAGCGAATACTCCGTCCACGGCACCTGCAGCGGTTTGCGTGCCTTCCATAGAAGCAACGAGGTGATCGAACTCAATCGGGGTCCGCGCAGCTGGTCCAAGGCCTGCCGTGCCAGGTCGCCATGCAGGATATTCGGCGTGACCGAGAGGCCGTGCGATCTCGAATCGTAGGGAATACCGATCACCTCCGACGCGCTCTGCCACCAGTCGTGATGCTTCTTGGGCTCCCAACGCGACAGGGCCCGGTCATATTGCACGAAGGTCCTCGAATCGAAGTCGCCGACGCAGCAGACATCGGAATCCAGGGTAAAAAAGCCACCGAAACCCAATACCGCCGGCACATGCAGCTTCACGATCTGTTGCCGGTACCAACCGGTCATCAAATAGAAAGGACTGAAGGCCGGGAAGAAATCGCGCTCTCGGCGAACGGACACCTCGATGTTGGGAAAGCGCGGAAGGTTGGAGCGCAACAAGTCCGCATCGCGGTTGGGGGCGATGATCAGGAGCTCGAAAGGCTTCGTGTCCCGCCAGTGCTTCGCCAGGGACTCGATCAGAAGACCCGCACGCTCGAGGTCGCCCACGCGCTTGACCTTGCGCAGAGCGAGAGGAAGTATTCCTTGTCTGATTTCAGAGAACATGCCGGGCAACCCTGAGACTATATATGGGGGTCGAGCGACTCCATATCAATCGATAGGCAATGCCCCCAGAAAATCAGCGGCACATCGACCCACATTCGGGGGTGATTTTCTGGCACGGGCCGGCGGTCCGGGAGCCCCGATGCCGCTCCGACCTGCCCCGGCAGAACGACCATCCCGACCCTGGCGCGGGAATCGAGAGCAGCAGGCCAGGAAGCCCACTGGCACGCTCGGCAAAGACGCGGAGCGCCGGCACCAATCCCACGCTGGTCGAGAGGCAGGTCTTGTCGCGGCTTTCCGGGTCGAGCGGCATATACAAGGACACCAGGCCGCCCTGCCGGTGAACAAAAAAACGCCGGGCCCAAGGGCCCGGCGAGTCAAACAGGGAGGCTTCACGTCTGGGAGACGTGGGATCAAGAGGATCCCGAGCTTCGAACCGACCAGCCGAAACCGCTCGTGTCGAAAACCTGTACCTAACCTATGCCTCATGGACGGGATTGGTAGTGGTGAAGTTTTGGACACTGGCATGCGGCATGTGCATGCCTTTCACCAACTATGCAATCCTGCAGGTCTCAGTGATCAAAACCGTGTCTCCGCAACCTTCCGCAGCAAGAAATCCCGGAAAACGGCGATGCGCTTGGAGTGACGCAGCTCTTCAGGGTATGTGAAGTACACATCCGTCGTCCGGACATTGAGGTCGGGCAGCAGCATCTCGAGCTTGGTCGATTCGCGCGCGAGATAATCCGGCAGCGAGGCGATGCCCAGACCCGATTCGACGGCGCGGAAGATGCCATAGGTGTTGTTGACCCTCAGCACCACGAGCCGCGGGTTCTGATCGGCGTTACCCTCGCGAAGCAGCCAGTTCACGTCCTGCACGGGTGCACGCGCATCCTCACCGAAAATGATGAGACGATGCTGGTCGAGTTCGTCGACCGTGTTGGGCTTGCCGTACTTCTGCACGTAGCCGTGCGACGCATAGACGTGACTGCGAACCGTCAGCAGATGTCGCTGAACCAGTCCCGGCTGGCGCGGCATGACCATGCGGATGGCCACGTCGGCCTCGCGCATGCCGAGGTCGAGTTCATTGTCGGACAGGACAAGGCTGACGTCGATCTCGGGATAGAGCGCGATGAACTCGTGCATCTGGGCGGTGAGCCAGGTCGACCCGAACCCGACCGTGGCGTGGATCTTGAGCCGCCCGGCCGGCTTGTCCTGGTTGGCGCGCAACAGCGCCTCGGCGGTGTTGACCTTGGCGGCCATGTCGCGCGCAGTGCGATAGAGCAGCTCACCCTGCTCCGTGAGGATGAGGCCACGTGCATGGCGATGGAACAGCATGACGCCGAGTTGTTCTTCGAGCGCGCCGATCTGGCGCGAGATCGCCGACTGGCTGAGCTTCAGTGATTCGCCCGCATGCGTGAAGCTGCCCGCATCTGCCACGGCCTGGAAAATCCGCAGCTTGTCCCAGTCCATTTAAATGACTCCCTGTCCGCGTCTGCTGCTTAATCGGCTGCCTCGGCGTGGCGCGCCTCCTGCCCTGCCAACCACTTCTCGGCCTCGAGCGCGGCCATGCAGCCCGTACCGGCGGCCGTCACGGCCTGCCGGAAGACCTTGTCCTGCACGTCTCCGGCCGCATAGACGCCCTCGATGTTTGTCGCGGTCGAATCCGGCTTGGTGATCAGGTAGCCCTCGCCGTCCATCTCGAGCTTGCCCTTGAACAGCTCGGTGTTGGGTGAGTGGCCGATCGCCACGAAGAAGCCGTCGGTTTCGATCTCGAGCTGCGCGCCGGTCTTCAAATTGCGAAGGAGCACGCCCTTGACCAGCGGCGCCGGCGTCTTCTCGCCCAGCACCTCTTCCACCGTGTGGTCCCACAACACGGAGACCTTCGGATTCTTGAACAGGCGATCCTGGAGGATCTTCTCGGCCCTGAAACTGTCGCGGCGATGGACCACCGTCACCTTCGAGGCATGGTGCGTCAGGTATAGCGCCTCTTCCACGGCCGTATTGCCGCCACCGACCACGACCACTTCCTTGTTGCGGAAGAAGAAGCCGTCGCAGGTCGCACAGGCCGAGACGCCGCCGCCGCGGAACGTCTCCTCGCTCGGCAGGCCCAGCCACTTCGCCGTGGCGCCGGTCGCGATGATGAGAGAGTCGGCCTCATAGTGATCGCCGGAATCGCCCACACATACGAACGGCCGCCGGGTCATGTCGACGTCCACGATGGTGTCGAAGAACAGCTGCGTGCCGACATGTTCGGCCTGCTTCTGCATCTGCTCCATCAGCCACGGCCCCTGGATCACGTCCGCGAAGCCCGGATAGTTCTCCACATCGGTCGTGATCGTGAGCTGTCCGCCGGGCTGGATGCCCTGCACCAGCATGGGCTTCAGGCTGGCGCGGGCGGCATAGATAGCCGCCGTGTAACCAGCCGGTCCGGAGCCGAGAATCATTACTTTGCTTCGGTGAGTTTCTGCCATGTCCGCTCCGCATCCCGCCAACCGCATATCTTCGACATATATGCAAACCTCAACGGAGTTGCACGGGCAGATGTCGATTTCACACGCAATTGTTCACAGACAATTGGCGCATTCTCGCAACTTTATTGCGCGCCCGGCACGGTTCTGGCATAGACCGCGGCCAACGGAGGAAGACTGATGGCTCGGGCAAAGCTCGATCGAATTGACCGGCGAATTCTAAGCGACCTGCAGTCCAATGGACGCATGACAAATGTGGAACTGGCCGAACGTGCCGGTATTTCAGCGCCCCCCTGTCTGCGCCGGGTGCGCGCCCTGGAGCGGGCCGGCATCATCAAGGGCTATCACGCCGAACTGAGCCCCGAGGCGCTGGGCTACAGCGTGTCGGTGTTCGCCCTGGTGGGACTGAACAGCCAGGCCGAGGCCGACCTCAAGTCGTTCGAGGATCTGATTGCCAAGTGGGACGAGGTCCGCGAGTGCCACATGCTGGCCGGCGAAGCCGACTTCCTGCTCAAGATTGTGGCAGAGACTTGGGACGACTATCAGAAATTCCTGACCACCCGCCTCACCTCGGCGCCCAATGTCAGTCATGTGAAATCCATGATGGTGTTCCGCACCGCCAAAGAGGTCCCCGGCGTGCCCATCACCACCGAGTAGATCGAAAAGGAGGACGGACCATGGACGGCAGCACCTCACCCGACGTCACGCTGGAGCGCCTGCATGAGATCGCCGACGCCTTTGCCCGCCGCGACGTCGACGGGATCGTCAATTCCTTTGCCGAGGACGGTGAATTCCGCAACGCCAAGGGTCCCGACTATTGGGGCCAGAGCTTCAAGGGCAAGGCGGCGATCCGCAGGTACTTCGAGCCGCTGTTCGCAAACACCGGCGATGTGAAGTGGAACCACACGAAGGAATTCATCTGCGGCGACCGGGCGGTGACCGAATGGCACCGGACCGCAACTCTGCACACCGGCGAGCGCCAGGAATGGCTGGGCTGCGATCTCTACACCTTTCGCCGCGGCCTTATCGTCATGAAGGACACCTATATCAAGGTCGTCGCCTGACGCCGGGCACAAAAGCCGCCGTCTGAAGGTCGAACGCCCCTTGCGGGGAACGCAGTGTATTGATAGCGTTGTTTAAATACACGGCGTTGTCATAAAGACTGAAGGTCGCGGGCCATGAGGAATCTCTTCCAGGCGTTCAAGGTCCTGCTGCTCGACCTGGCGTCGACGCTGCTCTTCCTCGCCGTCTACGTGCTCTCCGACAATCTTTTCCTCGCAGTGGCGCTCGGCATTGCGCTGGGCATCGGCCAGATCGCATGGCAACTCGGCCGCAAGCAGCCCGTCGAAGCGCTGCAATGGCTCAGCCTCGTCATCATCTTCGCGTCGGGCACGGCGACCTTCCTGACCGACGATCCGCTCTTCATCATGCTGAAGGCCAGCATCGTCTACGTCATCGTCGGCCTGGTGATGCTGAGACGCGGCTGGATGACCCGCTACCTGCCGCCGATTGCGCAGGCGACCGTGCCCGACCTCGCCATCACCTTCGGCTATGTGTGGGCCGGGCTGATGTTCTTCTCGGCCCTGCTGAACATAGCGCTCGCCCTGACGCTCGATGTCACGAGTTGGGCGGCCGTGAAGTCGGTCTGGGCGATCGGCAGCAAGGTCGGCCTGTTCGGGTTCCAGTACGCGATCATGAAGTCGACCGGCATCCGCCGGGCGCGCGCCATGATGGCGGCTAGTTGAACTGCACGCCCACCACTTCGTAGGACTTGCCGCCGCGCGGCGTCTGGACCTCGACCCGGTCGCCCACCGTCTTGCCGATCAACGCCCGCCCGATCGGCGACGTGACGGAGATACGACCCTTGGCGAGGTCGGCCTCGTAGGGACCGACGATCTGGTACTTCACCTTCTCTTCGGTGTCCTCGTCGGCCAGGCGCACGATGGCGCCGAACTTGACGACCTTGCCGGTCAGCTTGGAGAAGTCGATCACCTCGGTCCGGGAGATTATGTCCTCGAGCTCGGCGATGCGTCCCTCGATGAAGCTCTGTTTTTCGCGCGCGGACGTGTATTCGGCGTTCTCGGAGAGATCACCGTGCTCACGCGCCGTCGCGATCGCCTTGATGATCGCCGGGCGCTCGACGCTCTTCAGCACTTTCAGTTCGCCTTCGAGGCGCTGAAGCCCCTCGGCCGTCATCGGAATACGTTCCATCGCCAAATCGTCCTTGATCAATCGTGCGGCGTCAACGCCGAACGCACCCCAAAACGGGTTGCAATCCGGCACGTTGCAGGAAAGACCGCCTAGAAAGCGGTCGTGAAGTAGGATTGCAGGGGCGCCACGTCGAGCCCGCCTTGCTTGACCGCGGCAATGCCCTCGACCGCCGCCTTGGCACCGGCGACCGTCGTGTAATAGGCGATCTTGTGCATCAGGGCGGTGCGCCGGAGCGTGAAGCTGTCGGTCAGGGCGCTCGCGCCATCGACCGTATTGAAGACGAGTTGCACCTTGCCGTCCTTCATCAGGTCGACGATGTGCGGCCGGCCTTCCAGCACCTTGTTGACCTGCTGCGCCTCGATCGAATGCTTGCGCAGGAACTCCGCCGTGCCGCGAGTCGCGACGACCTTGAAGCCCAGTTCGATCAGCCGCTTCAGAGGTTTCACCATCGCCGGCTTGTCCTGGTCCTTGACCGAGACGAACACTGCGCCCTCGACTGGCACCTTACTGCCGGCGCCGAGCTGCGACTTGGCGAAGGCGCGCCCGAAATCCATGTCGAGGCCCATGACCTCGCCGGTCGAGCGCATCTCCGGGCCCAGGATGATGTCGACACCGGGGAAGCGGGCGAAGGGGAATACCGCCTCCTTGACGGCGATATGCTTGCCCCTCGCCTTCTTGATTCCGAGCGACTTCAGCGCTTCGCCGGCCATCAAGCGGGCCGCGAACTTGGCGATCGGTTGCCCGGTCGCCTTGGCGACGAACGGCACCGTGCGGCTGGCGCGTGGATTGACCTCCAGCACGTAGACTTCGCCGTCCTTGACGGCGAACTGCACATTCATCAGGCCAACGACATGGAGAGCCTTGGCCATCGCCTCGGTCTGGCGCTCGATCTCGGCCAGGATCTTGGCCGACAGCGAATACGGCGGCAGCGAGCAGGCCGAGTCGCCGGAATGGATTCCCGCCTCCTCGATATGTTCCATGATGCCGGCGACGAAGACGTTCTGGTCCTTGTCGGCCAGGGCGTCGACATCTACCTCGATGGCGTCGCGCAGATAGGAGTCGATCAGCACCGGATTGCTGCCCGAGACCTTCACGGCATCGCGCATGTAGCGCTCAATGGCGGCGCGATCGTAGACGATCTGCATCGCGCGCCCGCCCAGCACGTAGGACGGGCGGATGACGACCGGATAGCCGATCTTCTCGGCGATCTCGATCGCCTTCTCCTGCGTTGTCGCCGTGCCGTTGTCGGGCTGGCGCAGTTTGAGCTCGTGGATCAGCTTCTGGAAGCGCTCGCGGTCCTCGGCGAGGTCGATGGCGTCGGGCGAGGTGCCCAGGATCGGAATCCCCGCGGCTTCCAGAGGCTTGGCGAGCTTGAGCGGCGTCTGGCCACCGAACTGCACGATCAGGCCCAGCAGCTCGCCGTTGCGGCGCTCGACCTCGACCAGCTCGATCACGTCCTCGGCAGTCAGCGGCTCGAAGTAGAGCCGGTCCGCCGTGTCGTAGTCGGTCGACACCGTCTCGGGATTGCAGTTGACCATGAT
>JABMNB010000396.1 GCA_013205335.1 Rhodospirillales bacterium | reverse complement strand
CGCTCACGCTGATTCACCTGGTGAGCATTCCGGTGACCAATACGTCCGTGAATCCCGCGCGCAGCACGGCGCCGGCGCTGTTCGTGGGCGGCGCGGCCTTGTCTCAACTCTGGCTGTTCTGGGTGGCGCCGCTGCTGGGGGGCGCGATCGCCGGCGCCGCTTACGGCCTGCTGCGCCGCAAGGACTGACGGGGCCGTCCGGGTGCTGTAGAGTGGGATGGAGCCTTGGCCAGCGAAGGAAGATCACCCATGTTCATCAAGAGACTCGCCATGCTTGCCCTGGCGGGGCTGATGCCGCTGGCCGCCGCCGCCCAGCAGGACGTCGAGGTGAAGTTCTGGTTCAAGGAGAATCCCAACAGTATCTCGGGCTGCATCCAGGCCGATTCGTCCTTCACGCGGGTCCACACCTTCAAGATCGTCAGCGGGCAGGTCGAGTTGAAGTCGGCCGGTGGCATCGACGTCAAGATGAAACCGATCCGCCCGAACGTCTACGAGGGCCGCTACGACCTCGGCCGCATGAACCTGATCTATACGGCCGACCTTGGCGCCACGCCGCCGACCCTGGTCGCCCAGACGCAGGATGGCGGCTGCAAGTGGAATGCGGTGAAGGCCTGACGTTCGCGGCCTTGGCGGATACGTGAATGACATCGTGAAGTCGTCGCGGCGATCGATTCCGTTCAGCGTCACGATACTGACGCTGATGGCCCTGATCGTGGTGCCGCTCACGAGCGTGCTGCTCTGGCTCGGCTGGCGTTCCGTCGATCTGCTGGAACAGCGCAGTGCCGACCAGAGGGTCTCCCGTCTCGAATCGGCGGTGGAGGACTTTCTCACCGCCGGCCTGCATGTGGTGGTTTCCGTCGGCCAGACTCTGGCCTTCGGCCCGAGCTTCAACGCCGCGGAAAATCCGGTGACCGACGAAGACCGCCGGCACCAGCTCGTTGCCATGCTGAGACGTCATCCGGCGGTGCAGTCGGCGTTCGTCGGCTACGCCGACGGCAGTTTCATCTATGCCGGACGGCCGGAAACCTTCAGCATCGAGCAGCGGATCGAACTGGACGCGCCTGATGGCGAGTCGATCATCGTGCGGGTGATCGAAGCAGGGGCGCCCCCGCGGACGGAAACCTACTGGTTCCATCTCCCGGACGGCACTCACGGTCCCGCCCGCACGACCACGACCAGCTTCGATGCCCGCATCCGGCCCTGGTACGTCGAGGCGATGAAGGCAAAGCAGGCGATCCTCACCGAACCGTATCGCTTCGCCCAGACACCCGACGCCGGCATCTCCGCCGGCATCCCGCTGCGCTCCGGCCTCGGCGTCATGGGCTTCGATTTCACGCTCCGTACGCTCTCGCAGCTGCTCACTGCCTACAAGATCACCGCCAATTCGGTGATCGTGGTCGGCCATGCCGACGGCGCGGTCGAAATCGAGTCCGAGCCGTGCGCGCCGACACTGCCCGGCTGCCTGCCGGAGGACGCGCTGGTGCGGCAGATCCTGCACAAGTCCGTGGTGGAGGCGGTCGCGACCGATGCGAAGATCGACCGCCAGGTCGAGGCCGGAGGCCATGTCTATCGTGTGATCGTCCATCGCATGCCGCCGTCGCTGGGACAGCGCTTCGTAATCGCCGCGGCAGTGCCGGTGCGGGAACTGACGGCCGAGTCGGAGGTGTTGCTGCAACGGGCGGCGATGGCGGCGGCGCTTGCCGTCGCCCTTGCGGTGATCGGTGCGCTTGCCGCATCGCTGATCCTCTCGCGCTCGATCGCGCGCATTGCCCGCAAGACCGAGCGCATCCGCCAGCTCGATTTCTCGGACCGGCAGCCCGTGCAGAGCCGCATCACGGAGATCGCCCGCCTGTCCGATGCGGTCGAGAACATGCGCTCCGGGCTGGAGATCTTCGGGCGCTACGTCTCCAAGACTCTCGTGCAGCAGATCATGCGGTCGCCGGCGAGCAGCGGCGTCGGCGGAACGCGTCGCGAGGTCACGGTGATGTTCACCGACATCGAGGGCTTCTCGTTGCTCACGGAGACGATGGAGCCGGAACTGCTGACCAGCCGCCTGTCGCGCTACTTCGAGGCGCTGGGCTCGGCGATCTCGGCCAATCGCGGCACGATCGACAAGTATATCGGCGACAGCATCATGGCCTTCTGGAATGCGCCCGAGACCGATCCGGAGCATATCACCAATGCCTGCCGCGGCGCGCTGCAGGCCGCCGCCGCGGGCCATGCCTTGTCGGAGAAATGGCGCGAGCGCGGCCGGCCTGGTTTCCGCACGCGCTTCGGCCTGCACACCGGTCAGGCGGTTGTCGGCAATGTCGGTGCGCACGAGCGCATCAACTACACGCTGGTCGGCCAGGTCGCCAACCAGGCCTCGCGCCTCGAAGGCATGAACAAGGTCTACGGCACCGAAATCCTCGCGAGCGGCGAAGTGGCCGAGCCGACCGCCGAGCTCTTCGTGTGGCGGCACATCGATCGGGTCGTCGCGGTCGGCACCACCGAGCCGCACGATGTCTATGAGCCGATGGGAGAGGCGGCTGGCCGGGCCGAACACGCGACCTTTCTTGAGGCCTGGGATCGCGCCCGCGCTGCCTATGTCGAGGGCCGCTTCGACGAGGCGCTGGCCGGCTTCCGAACCGCTGCGGCGATGCGCACGGAAGACCCGCCGTGTCGTGTCTTCATCGCGCGTTGCGAGAAGTTCCAGAAGGAGGGCGCGCCCGCCGCTTGGGACGGCACCTGGCACATGGACCGGAAATAGTCGGGCAGGAGGCCTTGCCGCGTTTCAGAAGCGGACGGTTACGCCCATCGTGAAGAACTTGGTGCTGTCCTGATCGAAAAGCGTGCCCACGAGCAGATCGAAATCGAATCGCGGATGGGCGGCCGGCGTGTAGCGAAGACCCATCTGGTTGCCGATCACCCCGGGCTGGCGGCCGAAAACCTCCATCATCAGGCTCACGTCCCAACCGACGACGACCTCGACCTGACCGCCCCAGAAAAGGGCGGTCGGATTGTCGGTGTTCAGATAGCTCCAGCCCGCATTCAGGTTGATCCGGAATTTTTCCGTGACCGGAACGGTCACCAGCGCCGTCAGGGAAGCCAAACCCAGTTCGCCGGTTCGCGCGTTGACGCCTGCGTTCAAACCCAATGCAAACCCGACGCCTTCCGAGGCCTGCTGGAAACTCACCTTCATCTGCGGGCCGATCAGAGGCCCGCCGCCGGCCTCGTCCCAGTAGTGCTGGTAGGCAACGCCGAACTGGAGCCAGGGAACTTTCAGGGCCGTGCAGGCCGGCCCGACATTGGCGTAGCCGTCGCCCGGATTGAAGCGCGATACCCACAGCTCGAGATGACATGTGCCGGGGGGCTCGATTTCCGAATCGTCGACGACATGAGCGCCGCCGGCGGCCAGGGCCGGACCCGCAAGCACCCCGACGGCGACCCACAGGAGGGCGCCGAGAAACATGCAGTAACTATTACTTTTCACGCGGCCGCAGAATCGCCTGATACCATTACGCGCGCAAGTCGCTTCAGATACGCATCAATGTACGGACGTGCGTCGCGACCGATTCGGCGAGAGCGGCAAGATCGTAACCGCCTTCGAGAACCGAGACGAGACGGCCGCCGGCGTGACGGTCGGCAATCGCCAGCAGCTCCTGGGTCAGCCAGACGAAGTCCTCCGTCTCGACGTCGAGCTGCGCCAGGGGATCACGGCGATGGGCGTCGAAGCCGGCCGACACGATGACGAGTTCGGGGGTGAAGCCGTCGAGCAACGGCAGGAGCCGCTCGCTCCAGGCCGCCCGGAATTCGGCGCTGCCGCTGCCGGCCGGCAACGCCACGTTGACGACATTGCCGGCGATGCCGCGGTCGCGCGGCGAGCCGGTCCCCGGGTAGAGCGGATACTGGTGCGAGGAGGCGTAGAACAGATCGGGGTCGCTCTCGACCACGGCCTGCGTGCCCTGGCCGTGGTGAACGTCGAAGTCGATCAGGGCGATGCGCTGGAGGCCATAAGCGGCGCGGGCATGCAGGGCGCCGATCGCGACATTGTTGAACAGGCAGAAGCCGCCGGGCACGTCGGGCGTGGCGTGATGGCCGGGCGGCCGCACGGCCGCGAAGGCGGTGCGGGCATGGCCGCGCAGCACGCCGTCGACGGCGGCCACGACGGCGCCCGCGGCGTGGCGCGCGGCGTTGGCGCTGCCGGCGCTCATCACGGTGTCGCCGTCGACATGGACCAGCTCCCCGGGCGGCGGGCGGATGCCCAGAATGGCATCGACATAGGACTGCGGATGGACGCGCGTCAGCTGTTCGATCGTGGCCGCGGGGGCCACCAGACGGGTGAGTCCGGCGAACTCCTCGTCGGCCAGGGCCGCCTCCACCGCCCGCAGCCGGTCGGGCCGCTCGGGGTGGAAGTCACCGGTATCGTGCTCGAGGAACGACGGATGGCTGATCAGCAGCGTCATGCATCCCCCTCTAGCGCGCTTCGGCGATCTGCTCCAGAGTCACCCGCAACCCGTCGATCGCTGTGAGGTTGTTTTGTCAAAGTTGCACTGTCTGGTCGTCGCCGTCCTGGTCCTTTTCGCCGGGCAGGCCTCCGCCCAGGAAGCCACCTTCCGGGTGAAGAATTCAATGGCGTATCCGATAGCCCAGCTCTCGGTCTCGCCGACCCAGCTCAACATGTGGGGGCCGAACTTCCAGCGGCCGCCGGTCATCAAGCCGGGCGAGGCCCGCGAGGTATCGTACCGGGCGGCGACCGACTGGTGCATGGGCGACCTCAAGGTCACCTTCGCCGATGGCGGTCCGCCCGCCATCTGGGGCTACCTGAACCTCTGCACCCTGAAGAACATCTCGCTCTACTACGACCGCATGAGCGGCATCACCACCGCACGCTACGACGAGTAGGAAAAATGGACGTCCTGCCGGGCCTGCCGTTCGACAACAGTTACGCAAGACTGCCGGAGCGGTTCTATGCCCGGCTGGCGCCGACGCCGGTGGCGGCACCGCGGCTGGTGAAACTGAACCAAGCGCTCGCCCAGCAGCTCGGCCTCGATCCCGGGGCGCTGGCGTCGCCGCAGGGCGTCGAGATGCTGGCGGGCAACCGCGTCGCGCCGGGTTCGGAGCCGATCGCGCTGGCCTATGCCGGCCACCAGTTCGGCAATTTCGTGCCGCAACTCGGCGACGGTCGCGCCATCCTGTTGGGCGAAGTCGTGGACCGCGACGGCCGGCGCCGCGACATCCAGCTCAAGGGCTCGGGGCCCACCCCCTTCTCGCGCAGTGGCGACGGCCGCGCCGCGGTCGGGCCGGTGCTGCGCGAATACATCGTGAGCGAAGCGATGGCGGCGCTCGGCATTCCGACGACGCGTTCGCTGGCCGCCGTCACCACCGGCGAGCCGATCTGGCGCGACGGCGAGCTGCCCGGCGCCGTGCTGACGCGTGTCGCCTCCAGCCACGTCCGCGTCGGTACCTTCCAGTTCTTCGCCGCGCGCGGCGACACCGAGGCGCTGCGGCTGCTCGCCGACCATGTCATCGCGCGGCACTATCCCGAAGCCCGCGACACCGCCGAGCCTTATCGCGCGCTGTTCGAGAGCGTGATCGGCCGCCAGGCCGCGCTGGTGGCGAAGTGGCTGCTGGCCGGCTTCATCCACGGCGTGATGAACACCGACAATTGCTCGATCGCCGGCGAGACCATCGACTACGGTCCCTGCGCCTTCATGGATGCCTATGACCCCGAGACGGTGTTCAGCTCGATCGACCAGCAGGGTCGCTATGCCTATGCCCACCAGCCGGGCATCGCGCACTGGAACCTGGCACGTTTCGGCGAGACTTTGCTGCCATTGCTGGCCGAGGACGGCGACAAGGCTCTGGCCATCGCCAACGAGACGCTGGACACTTTCCGCGGGCGCTATGTCGGTGCCTTGACCGGCGGGTTGCGGCGCAAGCTCGGCCTGTTCAGCGAAGAAGCGGGCGACTCGGCACTGGCGCAGGACCTGCTCAACGCCATGACCGACGGCCAGGCCGATTTCACGCTGACCTTCCGTCGCCTGGGCGACGCCGCGGCCGATGCGATGGCCGACGGCGAGGTCCGCCGCCTGTTCGAAAACAAGCCCGCATCGTTCGATGCCTGGATGCCACGCTGGCGCGAACGCCTGGCCCGCGAGCCGCAGGACGGCGCCGGCCGGCGCCGTCCTGCGGCTCGCGGGCCAGGCGTTCGCGCCAGCGTGGCATCCAGGCATCGAACGATGCGGG
>JABMNB010000395.1 GCA_013205335.1 Rhodospirillales bacterium | reverse complement strand
GGATAGCGGTTTCTTCGAGCGTGAAATCGTCAAGGTGTGCGTCAAGAAGGGCAAGACCGAGGTGATCGTCGAGAAGGACGAACATCCACGCGGCGACACCACGATGGAGACGCTCAGCAAGCTCCAGGCGGCATTCCGCGAGGGCGGCTCGGTGACGGCCGGTACTTCCTCGGGTCTGAACGACGGTGCCTGCGCCATGATCATCGCCTCCGAAGCGGCAGCCAAGGCCAACGGGCTGACGCCGCGGGCGCGCATTCTGGGGACCGTCTCCGCCGGCGTGCCGCCCAGGGTCATGGGCATCGGCCCGGTGCCGGCGACGCAGAAGCTGCTGGCCAAGCTCGGCATGACCATCGCCGACTTCGACACGATCGAGCTCAACGAGGCGTTCGCCGCGCAGGCGCTCGCCGTGCTGCGCCAGCTTGGCCTGAGCGACGACGCCGAGAACGTGAACCCCAACGGTGGCGCCATCGCGCTTGGCCATCCGTTGGGCGCTTCGGGTGGACGCCTGATGATTACCGCGCTCAACCAGCTCGAGGCAACCGGCGGCAAGCGCGCGCTCGCCACCATGTGCATCGGCGTCGGCCAGGGCATCGCGCTGGCGCTGGAGCGTGTTTAGTAGCGGCGGCTTCTCGCCGCCGCCCCGTAGGGCTCCGGCAGTAGCTCACGTCTCTTTCAGACTCCTCTCCCCCGTTAGGGGGAGAGGATGGGTGAGGGGGCGACGCACCTCCTGTAACCCCCTCACCTAACCTCTCCCCCTAACGGGGGCGAGGAACATGAGGGAACGGTCGCTACGCCGTCGCAGTCAGATTGATGCCGGCGCGGCGCATGTCGCTCATCATGCGTTTGCGGCTGTCGTCGAGATCGATGGCGGCGGTCGCCTCGACCACGACGGCGACGTCGAAGCCGGCTTGCCTTGCATCGATGGCCGACCAGGCGACGCAGTAGTCGAGCGCCAGGCCACAGAAGATGAGTTTGGTGAAGCCGCGCGCCTTCAGGTAGCCGTCGAGTCCGGTGCGGGTCATGCGGTCGTTCTCGCGGAACGCCGAGTAGGAGTCGATGCCGGTGTGGAAGCCCTTGCGCACGATCATCTGCGCCTTGGTGACGTCGAGGTCAGCATGGAACGTGGCGCCCTCCGTACCCTGCACGCAATGGTCCGGCCACAAGGTCTGCTCGCCGTAGGAAAAGCGCACGCTGGAGAAGGGCTCGGCGCCCTCCCAGGAACTGGCGAACGAGGCATGGCCCGCAGGATGCCAGTCCTGCGTCAGCACGACATGGTCGTGGCGGCCGATCAGGCGGTTGACCAGCGGCACGATGGCATTGGCGCCTGCGACGGCCAGCGCGCCGCCTTCGCAGAAATCGTTCTGCATATCGACGACGATCAACGCCTCGTTCGGCATCCGCTACGCTCCGCTGCTCAACGGCGGGATGTCGCCTAGCGCCTGGTCGCTTTCGAACGACGCGATCCAGGAATCCAGGGTGTTGCTCTCGATGGCGCCGCGCAGGCCGCGCATCACGTCCTGATAGTAATGCAGATTGTGCCAGGTGAGCAGCATGGCACCGAGGATCTCGTCGGCACGGATGAGGTGATGCAGATAGGCGCGACTGTGATGTTTGCAGGCGGGGCAGGCGCAGTGCTCGTCGATCGGTCGCGGATCGTCGCGATGGCGGGCGTTGCGCATGTTGAGTTCGCCGCGCCGCGTGAAGCCTTGCGCCGTGCGACCGGCGCGCGTGGGCATCACGCAGTCGAACATGTCGATGCCGCGCTTCACCGCGCCCACGATGTCGGCGGGACGGCCGACGCCCATCAGGTAGCGCGGCCGCTCGGCTGGCAGCATCGGGACCGTGTAATCGAGCGTGCCGAACATCAGCACCTGGCCTTCGCCCACGGCGAGGCCGCCGACCGCATAGCCGTCGAAGCCGATGTCGATCAGCGCCTTGGCGCTTTCAGCGCGCAAAGCGGGGAAGGTGCTGCCCTGCACGATGCCGAACAGGCCGTAGCCGGGGCGCTCGGCGAAGGCGCGTCGGCCGCGTTCCGCCCACTTCATGGAGAGCCGCATCGAGGCGGCGGCGGCCGGCTCCTCGACCGGCCAGCTCGTGCATTCGTCGAACGACATGGTGATGTCGGCGTCGAGCAGGCGCTGGATCCCGATCGAACTCTCGGGGGTCAGGCGATGTTGCGAGCCGTCGATCGGCGAGCGGAAGGTGACGCCGTCGGGGTCGAGCTTGCGCAGCTCCTTCAGCGACATGACCTGGAAGCCGCCGGAGTCGGTGAGGATCGGACCTGGCCAGTTCATGAACTTGTGCAGACCGCCCAGTGCCGCCACGCGC
>JABMNB010000394.1 GCA_013205335.1 Rhodospirillales bacterium | reverse complement strand
GGCCTCGGCCGGCGTCAGGTGGGGTTCCTGCTCCAGTTTGTGCTCGACCGCCTCGACCACGACGATGGCGTCGTCGACGACGATACCGATGGCCAGCACCAGCGCCAGCAGCGACACGGTGTTGAGCGAGAAGCCCATCATCTGCATCACCGCGAAGGTGCCGATCAGCGCCACCGGCACGGCGATGATGGGGATCAGCGTCGCCCGCAGGCTGCCCAGGAACAGGAAGACCACGATGGCCACCAGCACGAAGGCCTCGATCAGCGTCTTGACGACGCTGTGGATCGTCGCCTCGACGAACACCGTCGTGTCGTACATCACCTCGAAGGCGACGTCGTCGGGCAGCCGGTCCTCGAGCTCCTTCAGCACCTGGCGCACGCCCTCGGCGGTAGCGAGCGCGTTGGCGCCGGCGAGCTGGTAGATGTTGATGCCGGCCGCCGGCTTGCCGTTGTAGCGCGTGGTGACGTCGGCGTTGGCCGAGCCCAGCTCGACGCGGCCGATGTCGCGGATGCGCAGCAGCGCCCCGTCCGGCGTGGCGCGCACGCTGATGTTGGCGAATTCCTCGACCGAGGTGAGCCGGCCCTTGGCCGTGATGTTGAGCTGGAAGTCGACGCCGTCGAGCAGCGGCGCCGCGCCGACGCGGCCGACCGCCGCCTGCATGTTCTTGGCCTCGATCGCCTTCACCACGTCCTGCGACGTGATGCCGAGGCTCGACATGCGGTCGAGGTCGAGCCACACGCGCATGGCATAGTCGAGGCCGCCGAACAGGCCGGCCGAACCGACGCCCGGCACGCGTTGCATGGCGTCGAGCACGTTGATGGTGGCGAAGTTCGACAGGAACAGCGCATCGCGGCTGCCCTTGGGCGAATAGACGGCGACCACCTGCAGGAGCGCCGAGGACTGTTTCTTGACCAGCACGCCATTGCGCTGCACCTCGTCGGGCAGCTGCGGCATGGCGCGGTTGATGCGGTTGTTGACGTTGACCGTGTGGTCCTGGGGATTGGATCCCACCTTGAAATAGACGCTGAGACTGTAGCTGCCGTCGCTGCCCGAGATCGACTTCATCGAGATCATGTTCTCGACGCCGTTGACGTTGCGCTCGATGATCTGCGCCACGCTCTCCTCGACCACCTGGGCCGAGGCGCCGGCATAGCTGGTCGTGACCGTCACTTCCGGCGGCACGATGTTGGGGAACTGCGCGACCGGCAGGCTGCCCAGCGCCAGCAGGCCCGCGATGACCATGACCGCGGAGACGACGAAGGCAAGCCGCGGGCGGCGGATGAAGACGGAGGCGATGCCCATGGGATCAGCGCTTCGGCTGACCGGCGGCGGCCGGCGCCTGCTGCGCCTCGACCGCCATGCCGGCGCGCACCCGCTGCTGGCCCTGGACGATGACCCTGTCACCTTCCTTGAGGCCGCTCGCCACGGCGATCATGCCGTCGCGCACGAAATCGATGGTGATGCGGCGGAGCTCGACGACGCCCTTGCTGTCGACGACGTAGACGTAGGGCCCGGTCTGGTCGATGGCCAGCGCCGGCTGGGGCACCACGACCGCCTTGGCGGGGGCATTGCCCTCGACGATCACCCGCACCGTCTGGCCGTCGGTCAGCAATTCGTCGGCGTTGTCGAACACCGCGCGCGCCATCTGGCCATCGGTGGTGGGATCGACCGCGACGTCGATGAAGTCGACCTTGCCCTTCTCAGGGTACAGCTTGCCGTCGGCGAGGCGCAGCCGGACGGCCAGCGGCTCACCGGCGCGCAGGTCCCGACGCACATTCAAAAGCTCCGCCTGCGACACCGAGAACAGCGCCCGGATCTGCCGCTCGTTCACGATGGTGGCGAGCACGCCGGACTCGGGTCCGACGATGTTGCCGGGCGAGACGGCGGCGCGGCCGATCAGGCCGGCGATCGGCGCGGTGATCTTCGTGTAGGAAAGCTGCAGCTCGGCATCCTCGAGCTGCGCCTCGGCATCGTCGAGCGTCGCCTTGGCCTGCAGCTGTTCGGCGAGCCGCTGGTCGTAGGAGACCTGCGAGACGTTGTTGGTCCGCAACAGGTCGACGGCCCGCTTGAGCTGCGCCTCGGCATTGATGAGCGCCGCCTGCGCCCCGTCGCGCAGCGCCCGCTTCTGATTGACCGCGATGCGGTAGGGCGTCGGGTCGATGGTGAACAGGAGCTGGCCTTCCGCCACCTTGGTGCCGTCGGCGAACTCCCGCTTGCCGAGCACCCCCTTGACGCGGGCCCGCAGCTCGACCTTGTCGAACACGGCGAGGCGGCCGACATATTCCGACTGCGGCGCCAGCGGCCGCAGCTCGGCGGGCCGCACCAGCACGATCGGCGGTGCGTTCTCGGGCGGCTTCGTCTGCGCACCGGCCGGCAGGGCACAGGCGAGCGCAAGCAGCACACCGGGCGCCAGCCGGTGCAGGCCGCGCCGCAAGGCTGCCGCGATTTCATGACGGGAGACGCCTGCGCGACGCATCGAAGCATCGCCGCTGGCGCGGGAGGGGTGTGCAACACCGCGCGGCCCGTACGTCATCGTTCAACTCCGGATCATTTTCGAGGCCGTCGCTGCACCGGCCTCCGGGCGTCGCAGGTTACTTGTCCAACGGACAAGCTGCATGACTCTTCAATAACCTTTCGCATCGATCCAGATCAAGTGAGACGAACCCAACTCACGCTGGACGTCGCGCCCTGCAGCAACCCGAGGCGGCACGGCGGCGCTGCCTCTTCCTCCGTGCCTTTGCATCGGACGCTGCGAGCCGATAGGTGTCGGGCGCAATGACACCCGCTGCCGCCACGACCTTCGACGACCTGCCCGTTCCCCTGTCGCTGGGCTCGACCTTCTTCAGCCCGGCGATCGAGCAGGTCCGGAAATTCGCCTATGCCGTCGAGGACGAGAGCGGCTGGCTGGTCGGCGCTGCGGCGAACGCGCCGGGCGACGCGCTCGTCCATCCGCAGTTC
>JABMNB010000048.1 GCA_013205335.1 Rhodospirillales bacterium | reverse complement strand
CGTGTCGGCCATGCCGAGGAGTTTGCGAACAAGCTGGTCGGGGTCGAGGCGATGGACGAGCCGGGCGACGGCGAACTGCTTCGCCGCGCCCGGAAGCGTCTTCCCTCTTAGTTGCTGTTCTCGAGACGGGTGACGACAAAGCCACGGCCATCGCGCTCGACTTCGAAGCGGACGCGATCGCCGGCGCCCAAGCCCTTCAGCACAGTGGGGTCTTCGACCGTGAAGGCCCGCACACCGCCTTCGGGGAGGAGAGGTAGCGGGCGGTAGTCCAGAGTGATTCGCCCGGCAGCGGGATCGACCGCGACGACACGACCACTGGCCAGTCGTGTGTCATTTGGTGCTTCGGCGGCGCACGTTTCGATGTCGGGATGGCCGTCCGCGTCGGCGAAGGCTGGCAGGCTGGCGGCTGAGACCTGCGACATGGAGAGAGGCGAAAGAGCCAGTGCGGCAACCGCCGCAGCGAGCGTGAATGTACTCTTGGACATTTTGGGCTGAACTTTCCGAGGTGAACGCTACTCAGTGGTTCCCCAATCTGGGACGGCCCGGCCCAATTTCCAGAGGCTACAGGTTGGTGACAAACTTGCCGCTCACGCTCCTTTCAGTGCGTGAGCCGCGTATTTTAGGGCATGGATAATTTGCACGGCGGCGGTAGATAAACTCGAATTGAACGCGAGCGCCTGCTACGGCCGAATGTCGGTCGACGAGGTCGTGCGGTCGGGCTCAACCCTGTCCGAGGGCGCGCGACGGGTTCCCGCGCCGATCGTCAGGCGATCTGGTCGATGACCTTCGCCAGCGCCACGTCCTTCAGCGAGAGGCCGCCGGCATCGTGCGTCGACAGGACGATCTCGACCTTGTTGTAGACGTTGGACCATTCGGGATGGTGGTCGGCCTTCTCGGCTGCCATCGCGACGCGGGTCATGAAACCCCAGGCTTCGTTGAAATCGGCGAACTTGAAGCTCTTCTGGATGGCGTCGCGTCCGCGCACTTTCTTCCAGCTCTTGATCGTGGCCAGGGCTTTTCTGCGGGTGGTGCCGGCGAGTTTGGCGGTCATCTGTTTCTCCTCGATTGGCGTGAAGCTTGCCTCATCGCAGTGCAGGAGCCTAGGCTCGTCCCAACAATCCGGAGGCTTTCTTGAAAATCACCCGTCGTACTGCCTTGCTTTCCAGCACCGCCGCCGCGCTCGGCGTCGCCGCTGCCGCGCCCCAGGCCTTCGCCCAGAAGAGCGCAGATACGCTGCGCATCCTGTTCAACGACGCCGTGCCCAACGTCGACATGTATTTCAACAGCCAGCGCACCGGCCTGATCCTCGCGCACCAGGCCTGGGACATGCTGGTGCACCGCGATCCCGCGACCTTCGAGATCAAGCCGTCGCTCGCCACCGACTGGAAGTTCACCGACGACAACACGCTCGACCTCACGATCCGGCAGGGCGTCAAGTTCCACGACGGTAGTGCTCTCACGCCCGACGATGTCGTGTACACGATCAACATGGCGGCCGATCCTGCGTCCAAGGTGGCGACGCCGTCGAACTACGCCTGGATCGACAAGGCAGAGAAGACCGGCGACTGGACCGTTCGCATCAAGATGAAGAAGCCGACGCCGGCGGCGCTGGAATATCTCGCCATGGTCACGCCGATCCATCCCAAGGCCTATCGCGAGAAAGTCGGTCCGGAAGGCTTCTCGGCCAAGCCGGTCGGCGCCGGCCCCTACAAGATCGTCAAGAACGACCAGGGCAAGGAAGTGTTCTTCGAGCGCTTCGACGATTACTGGAAGGGCTCGCCCAAGGGCGTCCCGGCGATCAAGAAGCTGCACGTCCGCTTCGTGCCCGACCTCGCCACCGCGGTGACCGAGCTGCTGGCCCAGCGCGCGGACTGGATCTGGAACATCAATCCCGACCAGACCAACGACATCAACAAGATGCCGTTCCTCCAGGCCGTGCGGCAGGAATCGATGCGCGTCGGCTATCTCTCGATCGACGCCGCGGGCCGCTCCGGCGCCGACAACCCGCTGACCAAGCTCAAGGTGCGCCAGGCCATCTGGCACGCCGTCGACCGCAAGCAGTTCGCCGACAAGCTGGTCGGCGGCGGCAGCCGCGTGCCGCCGGCACCGTGCTTCCCCAGCCAGTTCGGCTGCGATGCCGACGCCGCGGTGAAGTATGACTTCGATCCGGCGAAGGCCAAGGCGCTGCTGGCCGAGGCGGGCTATCCCAACGGCTTCGACGTCGAGATGGTGAGCTACGTCCAGCCGACCTCGTGGGGCGCGGCGATCCAGAACTATCTCACCGCCGTCGGCATTCGCGTCAAGATCACCCAGCTTCAGGTCTCGCCGGCCATCCAGAAGGCCCAGAAGGGCGAGGCGCCGCTCTACATGGCAAGCTGGGGCAGCTACTCGATCAACGACGTCTCGGCGATCATGCCCGTCATGTTCGGCGCCGGCGCGCTCGACAACTATTCGAAGGATCCCGAACTCGAGAAGCTGGTCGCCGAAGGCGGCGCCACGTCCAACGCCGAGGCGCGCAAAAAGGCCTATTCGGCAGCGGTGAAGATCGCGACCGAAAAGGCCTACTGGCTGCCGATCAACACCTACGTGAACACCTACGCCTTCTCGAAGGGGCTGGAGTTCAAGACCTTCCCCGACGAACTGCCGCGCTTCTACTTCGCCAAGTGGAAGTGACACGCCAAAGGCGTGTCATCCCGAGCGTAGCCGAGGGATCTTGCCTGTAGCGGGCAAGGTCTCTCCACTTCGCTTCGCTCCGGTCGAGACGACAGAGACTTAAGGAACCAGCAGACACTCCACGCCGCCGCCGGGCCGAGGCCTGAGCGGCGGCGTTTGCGTCGAGCAGCGCGGCTCGGCGATCGGGCAGCGCGGATGGAAGCGGCAGCCCGGCGGGATGTTGGCCGGATCGGGCATGATGTCGCCCAGGCCGACGTCGGGCACGCCGAGGCCGGGCTCGGGCGTCAGCACGGAGGCGAGCAGCGCCTTGGTGTAGGGATGCTCCGGCTGGTGGAACAGCGCCTGCGTCGGCTTCTTCTCGACGATGCGGCCGAGATACATCACCGCCACCTCGCTCGCGACATGCTCCACCACCGCGAGATTGTGGCTGATGAACAGGTAGGTGAGGCCGAGGTCGCGGCGCAGTTCGGCGAGCAGGTTGAGGATTTGCGCCTGCACCGAGACGTCGAGTGCCGAGGTCGGCTCGTCGCACACTACGATGCGCGGGCGCAGCACCAGCGCGCGCGCGATGGCGACCCTCTGGCGCTGGCCACCCGACAGTTCGGCCGGCAGGCGCCCGCCCATCTCGCCGGGCAGACCGACGCGCACCAGCATCTCGTCGACGCGGCGCGCGATCTCGGCACGGCTGAAGCTGCCCTGCGCCTGCAGCGGCATCGCCACGATGTCGCGCACGCGGGTCAGCGGATTGAGCGACGAGAACGGATCCTGGAACACCGGCTGGATCAGCCGGGCGCGCGCCTTGCGGTCCATGTCGACGATGCGCTGGCCTTCGACCGCGATGTCGCCGGAGTCGGGCTTGAGCAGGCCCAGGATCAGGCGCGCGAGGGTGGACTTGCCACAGCCCGACTCGCCCACGACGCCCAGCACGCCGCCCGGAGGCACGGCGAAGGAGACGCCGTCGACGGCGACGACGCGGCGGTCCTTGCCCAGGATGCCGCCGGAGACACGGAAGGTCTTGCCGACCGACCTGAGTTCGATCGCGGGCTGCGCCGTCGTGCTCGTATTCGTGGTCATGGCGCCAGCCGGCAGAGATAGTCGTGACCCGGCGCCGCAACCTGATGCGGGACGGTGTGGGCGCAGGTTGCGTCGGCGAAGGTACAGCGATCGCGAAAGCCGCAGCCTTCAAATCCCGGGCCGATGCGCGGCACCGTGCCGGGGATCGAGCCCAGCGGCTCGTCCTGCCGCTGCTTGCCCGGCACCGGCACGCAGCGCAGCAGCCCCTGCGTATAGGGATGCTTGGGATCGGCGAAGAGCTGCGCCGTGGCCGCGCTCTCGACCACT
>JABMNB010000393.1 GCA_013205335.1 Rhodospirillales bacterium | reverse complement strand
GCCTCACCTATCGCGGCACGACGCTGCACGAGATCCCGCCTTCGGGCCAGGGCATCGCCGCCTGCATGGCGCTGGGCATTCTCGAGAACTTCGAACTGGCCGGCCGCGATCCCGACGGCCCTGAAGTCGCTCATCTTCGCATCGAGGCGATGAAGCTCGCCTTCGCCGACATCTATCGCTATGTCGCGGACCCGCGCTTCATGGAAGTGACGCCGGCGCAGATGCTCGACAAGGGCTATCTCAAGAGCCGCGCCAAGCTGATCGATCCGAAGAAGGCGCAGGATTTCGGCCCCGGCACGCCCAAGGAGAGCGGCACGATCTATCTCGGCACCGCCGACGAGTCCGGCATGATGGTGTCGCTGATCCAGTCGAATTACACGGGCTTCGGTTCGGGCGTCATGGTCCCCGGCACGGGCATCGCGCTCCAGAACCGCGCGACCGGCTTCGTCACGACCAAGGGCCACCCCAACGAGGTCGGCCCCAGGAAGCGGCCGTTCCACACCATCATCCCGGCTTTCATCACCAAGGATGGAAAACCGGTCGCGACCTTCGGCCTGATGGGCGGGGCCATGCAGCCGCAGGGCCACATGCAGGTCTTCTCGCGCATCGTCGACTACGGCCAGAACCCACAGGCCGCCATCGATGCCGCCCGCTGGCGCGTGCACGAGACCGACGGCACCGTCTGGACCGAGGATCACTTCCCGACTGCCACGGCCACCGGCCTCGAATCGCGTGGCCACAAGCTCACCCGCACCGGCTGGCCGAGCTTCGCCTTCGGGTCGAGCCAGATCATCTGGCGCTTCCCCGACGGCGGCCCCTATCTCGGCGCCTCCGAAAGCCGCCGTGACGGCGCGGCGGTCGGGTTCTAGCTTCGACCGCTTTCATATGTCCTCTCCGCCGCGCAGCGGGGGAGAGGAAGGGACCCATTGCGCAGCAATGGGGAGGTGAGGTGGTCATGGGCTCTGCGGGTAGCCTGCCGGTTGAGCCAGATATGACCCACCTCTCCTAGCCTCTCCCCCCGCTTCGCAAGCGGAGAGGAACATGAGAGACGAACGTTGGCACGCTTGTTGCCTTCCAAGGGAACTGCTTGGGAGGCATTTCATGATCAATCGTCGTCGTCTGCTGGCCGGGGCCAGCCTTGCTGCCGTGGGAACCCTGGCCGCGCCGTCCATTCTGCGCGCGCAAGGCGGGCAGACGGTCAAGATGGGCGCGCTGCGCCTCGTTCATTCGATGCCGCCGCACTTCTACGCGCAGTTCGCGCCTCCCGGCCTGAAGATCGAGATCATCACCTTCGACAGCCCGACCGATTGCAAGAACGCCGTGGTCACCAAGTCGGTCGACCTCGGCACGTTTGGCATCGCCGCCGGCATCCTGGGCGCCGCCGCCGGCGAACCGGTCGTCGTGGTGGGCGCAATGTCGAACAAGGGCATGGGCGTAATCTCCAAGGCCGGCTCCGACGTCAAGACGATCAAGGACCTGAAGGGCAAGAAGGTCGGCATCTGGCCGGGCTCCACGCAGGAGGTCTTCATCTTCGAGCGCATGCGGATGGAGGGTCTCACGCCAAAGGACATCACGTCGGTCCGCGTACCGTTCGGCGAGATGCCGGCAATGCTCTCGCGCGGCGATCTCGATGCCTATGTCGGTGCCGAGCCGGGCCCGGCCCTGTCCATCACGTCCGGCGTCGGCCAGCTCGTGGAATACCCCTACGGCACCGCCATGGGCGGCCTCAATATGATCATCGGCACCAACGAGGAGACCGTCGCCAAGAACCCCGAGATGATCCGCACCATGCTGAAGACGCACCGCCAGGCGGTGGAGTTCATGTCGGCCAATAAGCCTGCGGTGGTCGAGATGACGGTGCAGAAGCTCGGCGCCAACCGAGCTGCGGTCGAGCAGGTGCTTGCCGCCGACAACGTCGAATATGTCTGGAAGCTCGATGACAAGGTGCAGGGCCAGGCCAAGACCTACGCCCAGCACATGCTCGAGCTGAAGCAGATCCGCGCCCTGCCGAAGTTCGAGACATTCCTCAATCCCAAGTTCTCGAACGAAATCGCGAGCTAGGCGACAGGCGGGCGTCGGAGCGCATCATGGCGATCGTCGAGACAGGATCGGTTGCGGCGGCGGCACCAGCCGCCGTCGTGCCGCGAGCAGCGTCGCGCTCGACATGGACGCGCTTCAAGCCAACCGTCCTGGCGCTTATCGTGCCATTGATGCTGCTCGCCTTCTGGCAGGTGGCGACCACCCAGCAATGGACCCGGCTCATCCCGACGCCCTACGCCGTGGGCGAATACATGATCGATTTCGCCGTGGGTGGCATCTACGACGATGCCTATTCCGCGACGCTGACCACCCACCTGCTCGCCTCGATGAGCCGCGTCTATGGCGGTTTCGCGCTGGCGGCGCTGTTCGCGTTGCCGATCGGCATTCTGATCGGCCGCCTGCCGACCGCCCGCATGCTGCTCGACCCGTTCCTGCAGGTCATGCGGCCGATCCCGGTGACGGCCTGGCTGCCCTTGTCGATGATTCTGTTCGGCCTGGGCGCCAAGTCGGCTTTCGCGCTGGTCTGCCTCGGCGCCTTCTACCCCATCCTGCTCAACACGATCTTCGGCGTGCGCTCGGTCGATCCCAAACTGTTCGAGGCGGCCTCGATGCTGGGCTGCCGCGGCAATGCGCAGTTCTACAAGGTGGTGCTGCCGGCCGCGACGCCGTCCATCTTCACCGGCCTGAGGCTCGGCCTCGGCCTCGCCTGGTTCGTCATCGTCGTCGGCGAGATGACCGGCGTGCCGCAGGGGCTTGGCGCCGTGATCATGGATGGCCGTACCCTGTCGCGCACCGAGCTGGTGATCTGCGGCATGATCGTGATCGGGCTCGCGGGCTACCTGTCCGATCGCGTCGTCGTAGCCATCGGCAACTATCTGCTGCGCTGGAGCCCCAACCATCATGGCTGATAGAGCGACTCCTATCATCGAGATCAAAGGCGTTTCCAAGGTCTTCCAGTTGCAGGACCAGACGATCAACGCCCTCTCCGATACCCACCTCTCGATCAACAAGGGCGAGTTCATCTGCCTGATCGGCGCCTCGGGCTGCGGCAAGTCCACCCTGCTCCGCATCATGGCGGGCTTCGACCAGCCCTCTGGGGGCCAGGCGCTGATGTGGGGTCGCCCGATCGCCGGCCCCGATCCTTCGCGCGGCATGGTGTTTCAGGATTACGCGCTGTTTCCCTGGCTCAGCGTCCGCGCCAATATCGGCTTCGGTCCGGCGTCGCGCGGCCTCGGCGGCGTCGAGGTGAAGCAGATCGTCGACAAGTTCATCGACCTCGTGGGCCTGGCCAAGTTCGCCAACGCCTATCCGCACCAGCTCTCGGGGGGCATGAAGCAGCGGGTGGCGATCGCCCGCGTCCTGGCCAACGATGCCGAACTCGTGCTGATGGACGAGCCGTTCGGCGCG
>JABMNB010000392.1 GCA_013205335.1 Rhodospirillales bacterium | reverse complement strand
GGCCGGCCGGGGCGTTGCCGGCGCAGGACGGTCAACTGGTGTCGCAGGGCGACGAGTTCGAGCTCCAGGGTGAGGCGACCACGAACCCGGAACGAGAGCAGGGAACCGAGGGCGGACAAAAGCGTGAGCATGCCTATGACGGTATGACCGTGGTGCCGGACACTCTATGCTTTCTTGGCGTTTTCGCGTTTTGAGGAGGCGCACGGAAATCTAACTCTCAGATTGGTAGCGTTCCGGGGGAGCAGACCAAGGAACGAAGACGTCGTGCGGTCACACATCTCATCTGAAACGCACTCGCCGCTTGTTGCGCGCTCTGACTTGACTTAGAGTTAGCAAGACTTGGAGCTTAGAGCGCCAAGAGATCGCAGGTGCAATAATTCCAAGTTTTTCTCAATGATGGTGCTAGTCGGGTTGGTGGGAGGTATGTCAGGGCTGCTCATCGGCTACTGCACGGCCATCATCGCGCCAGCACTCGAATTCATCGCTCGCGACTTTGGCTTGGGGGCCTTTTTGCAAGGTGTCGCCGTTTCGGCGGTGCTGCTTGGAGGTTTTGTCGGCGCTTTGACAGCGGGCGGCTTCATCCGCCGTCTGGGCGAGCGTCCGACATTGTTCGTCACGGCCCTCTTGTTCATCGCTGGCAGCATCGGCTCGGGACTTTCCGATACTTTCGTGGCGTGGCTGGTGTGGCGCTCCATCACCGGCCTGGCGGTAGGCGCGGCGACGATGGTCGGCCCGCTTTACGTCAGCGAGACCGCCCCGATGCACATGCGCGGCGCGCTGGTGTCGACGGTGCAGCTCACGATCACCATCGGCATTCTTGCGTCCTATCTGGCAGGGGCGCTGTGGACGGCCAGCGGCGACTGGCAGTCGATGCTCCTGGTCGGCGCGGTTCCGGGCTTACTGATGCTATTGGTCGTGGCGGCGGTGCCCGAGAGTCCGCGCTGGTATCTGCTCCAGGGTCGCGTTGCCGATGCCGAGCGCGCCCACCTGCGTCTGACCGGCGGGAAGGGCGATCCGTTGCCTGCGCAGCAAGCGGCGGCCGTCGACGGCAACTGGCGCCAGCTGTTCGTTGGCCGCAACTTCATGGTGCTGGTGCTGGCGACCGGCCTGTTCGCGTTCGCCAACCTGAGCGGCATTGATGCGATTCTCTACTATGCACCGACGATCTTCGCGGAGGTGGGCTTTGGCGGGACCTATGGGCCGATCCTGGCGACAGTCGGCATAGGCACGATCAACGTGCTTGCCACCATCTTCGCAATGGCCGCCATCGACAGGCTGGGGCGGCGGCCCCTTCTGATCGGCGGGCTGATTCCCATGGCGGTAAGTCTGCTCGTCCTTGCCGCGGTGCTTCTGACTGGACGCGGATCGGACTGGTCCAACATCGCAGCTGTGACGTGCCTTGGGCTGTTCGTGCTGGCGTTCGGCGTTAGCCTTGGGCCGCTGCCCTACGTCCTGATGTCGGAACTGTTCCCGCTGGCGCTGCGTGGGCCCGGCATGGGCACCGCCTCGGCGGCAGCCTGGGGCATAAACGTCCTGGTATCGCTGACCTTCCCGGTACTGGTCGGGGCGTTCGGGCTCGCTCTGGTGTTCGGCGTCTACGGCGCCGTCAGCGTAGCCGCGCTGTTGTTCGTCGTGGCGCTCGTGCCCGAGACGCGCGGCCGTTCGTTGGAGCTGATCGAAGCCAATTTGGCCGCAGGCCGCGCGATGCGCGATCTCGGCATGCCGCTTGCCAGCCGTTCCTCCTGAGGTTGACCGACATGGCCGCTCCTCCAGAGTCTGTACTGCTAGCTGACATCGATGCCACGAACGCCCGCTTTGCACTACTGGTACGGTCTGAAGTCGCTGTATCGGAGACGTATGCTGTGGCCGATCATGCCTCGCCGGTCGACGCGATGCGCGCTTTCCTGACCGGGCCGGCATCCAGCCACCGGCCACAACGCGCTCTCATCGCGGCCGCGGGTCCGGTGCACGCCGGCCGGGTTACCCTCACCAACGCCGCCTGGGTTGTCGACCCGAACCGCATCGCCAAGGCGCTGGATATGCAGGACGTGCGGGTTCTGAACGACTTTGAGGCACTCGGCTGGTCGCTGCCGGCGTTGCAGCCCGACGATCTGGTGACCGTGGGGACGCCGCGTGGCGGCGAACGGGGAACGATGGCAGTGCTGGGGCCGGGAACAGGCTTCGGGCTCGCCGCCCTGGCCTATGGCCTGCAGGAACAGATCGTATTGGTTACCGAGGGCGGGCACGCGACTTTGTCGAGCGAGAACCGGCGGGAAGACGCCGTCATCCTCGCGCTCAGGCACCAGCTGCACCACGTATCAGTTGAAGGCGTACTGTCCGGGCCGGGCCTGGTTGACCTCTACCATGCGATCGCCAAAACCGATGGCAAGTCCGTGCCGGGGCGGGACAACAGCGAGATCATCGAGCGTGCGCTGGCTGGCGACTGCGAAGTGAGTCGCGAGACGCTGGATCTGTTCTGTGCCTTCCTCGGAAGCGCCGCCGGCAATATTGCGCTGAGCCTCGGCGCGAGCGGAGGCGTCTTCATCGCCGGCGGGATCGCCCCGCGCTTTACCGATTTCTTGAGGCGATCATCCTTTCGCGAACGCTTCGAGGCAAAGGCCAAAATGTCTGCCTACCTCGCGCGCATCCCCACGGCCGTAATTGTTCATCCGAGGCCAGCCTTTATAGGCCTCACCTATCTGGCAACTACCTCGGGGCGTCCACCTCGCGGCCAATCGAGCTGGTGACCCACAATGGTCAGGACTGTTGTTCTAGTTCACGCATCGAGACAGGGGAGATACCGATGAACGACGATGCCCGTTACAAGTCGAACCGACTCGCCGTGGATGGCGGCACGCCGGTCCGCTCGACGCCTCTGCCATGGGAATTGCCTGGCGCCTACTTCATCGACGAAGAGGAAAAGCGCCTCGTCACCCAGGTCGTCGAAGCGCGCAGTCCGTTTCGCTTTTACGGCCTCGACGCGCAGGGCATGGTTGACCGGCTGGAGTCCGAGTGGTGCTCGACCTTTGGGCACAAGCACGCTCTCGGCGTCAACAGCGGCAGCGCAGCGCTCCATATCGCGTTATGCGCGTTCGGCGTCGGCCCCGGCGACGAGGTGCTGGTGCCCGGTTACATGTGGGTTGCGTGCATCAGCGCCATCGTGCGTACCGGCGCGATTCCGCGGCTGGTCGATATCGATACCAGTTTTTGCATGGATCCCGCCGACCTCGAGCGCAAGATCGGACCGCGCAGCAAGGCAGTGCTGTTCGTCAACATGAGTGGCGCCATGGGGCACATCGACCGCATCGCTGAAATCTGCCGCAAGCACAATCTACGGCTGCTCGAGGACTGCGCCCAGGCGATCGGCGCCTCGCTGAAGGGGCGCCCCTCCGGCTCCTATGGTGACATCGGCATCTACAGCTTCCAGCTCAACAAGAACATGACGAGCGGCGAAGGTGGCCTGATGGTCACCGAGGACGAGGACCTCTACAAGCGCTGCGCCGCGCTGCACGACCTCGGGTACGCGCGCAATAGCGAAGGACGTCTTGATCCG
This sequence comes from Rhodospirillales bacterium, assembly GCA_013205335.1. Classification (GTDB taxonomy): domain Bacteria; phylum Pseudomonadota; class Alphaproteobacteria; order Reyranellales; family Reyranellaceae; genus Reyranella. The sequence continues at coordinate 5,133 of JABMNB010000392.1, read as the reverse complement.
TCCGACCAACGCTACCAATACTGGGGAACGGGCAGCCGCATGTCCGAGCTGGCGGGAGCAATGGCGCTTGGCCAGATGCGCAAGGTGAAGACGATCACCGGTCGAATGCGCGAGGCCAAGTGGCGGATCCGCGAGGCCATCAAGGACATCCCCGGAATCGGCCTGCGCGATATCAGCGATCCGTCGGGCGACACCGGACCGGTGTTGATCACGATCTACGAGACGGCAGCGGCCTGTCAGCGGTTCGTCGAAGCCTTGCGGGCCGAGGGCATCCGAGGCCCCGAGGGTAGCCTTGCCTGCATCACGATGCGCGAGTGGGGCATGCACTGGTACTTCAACATCCCGAGTCTCGTGAAGAAGCGCTCGAACACCCATGAGGGCTTCCCATGGACGCATCCCTCAAACGCTTTTTCCGCCGGCTATAGCTATGAGCGGGGCGCGCTCCCGGTCTGCGATTCGCTATCCGAACGTGCCGCGCTACTGACCGTAATGCCCGTCCTGACCGACCAGGATGTCGACGACATCATCGCCGCGTTCCGCAAGGTCGGGAATGCGTTCGCACCGCAGACGAAGGCGGCCGAATAATGCATCCGCTTGCTCCCATCCTGCTAAGCAACCCGCAAGCTGTCGCCGCTGCGAACGTCGACTGCCTGGTCATTGGCAGCGGCACCAGCGGCGTTACTACTGCGATCGAACTAGCGCACCAGGGGCTCAAGGTTGCCATCATCGAAGCTGGGCCACTGATTCTGACGGAACATGTCGGTTCGGGTCCATTCGCCAACCGCGGCGACGTCGTTCCTCGGATCCATGACCTCGTGCGCTACCGCACGCTATGGACAACCGAGGCGGAGCTCGCCTCAGCCCGCGCCGGCACCGCCGAAACCAACAACAACGCCTGGGCTCTCGTCGGCGGCCGGACGGTGTTCTGGGGCGGCTGCACGCCACGATTCCGCGACGAGGACTTCGCCGAGTGGCCCTTCGACGCCGACGAGATTCGCCCGTGGTACGAGCGAGCCGAACGTCTGGTCGGCATGTCGGGTGGCGGCGATGCCCCACCCTTCATGACGCACCCGGCCCAGGAACGCCTGATGGCGCGCATGGCGAGCGCGGGCGTTCCCGCCATCAACGCGCCGCTCGGCGTCGATACGCGCGCGGTACATGGTGGACGCCTGTCGCTCGGCTTCGATTCCTCGGTCTCACGGCTTCTGCGCTGCCAGCATTTCGGCCGCATCGAGGATGGCGCGCGCCTGTCGCTGGCTGCAGAAACGGAAGCGCTGGAACTCGTACTCGACGGCGATCGGGTCAGAGCCGTCAGGGTGCAGGAGCGAGACAAAACTGTTTTCGATATCCCGGCGCGGCACGTCGTGCTGGCGGGCGGGTGCGTTCAGTCCACGCGGCTCGCTCTGGCCTCAGGTCTGGGAGAACGCGACCCCACGGTTGGTCGCTACATGGGGGATCACTTGTTCCGGCAGGCCGTGTTCGAGCTGCCCGAGTCCCTCGGCGAGAAGTCGCTCTACATCTTTGTGCCGCCGACGGCTGAACGGCCGTTTCATGCCCAGCTCCAGGGCATGTTTCAGGAGACCTGGTACAGCCCGTTGCACGCGACCTGTTGGCTCGATGGCGACGGCGGCGGCCGGTACGTCCTGTTCTACTGTTTCGGCATCAGCAAGGCCCAGGAAGCGGCGCGCATGGTACTGGTGGGCGATGGTCGGACGAGGACGGGCTACTGCATCGTCAACGACCGCAGCCCGTCCGACAGTAGTACCTTGGCGGAGATGGCGACTTTCACGGCAGACGTCGCACGCGCCATGGGCGGCGAGGTCGTGCGCACCGAGGAGAACTCGGCGGGCTCGGCATTGCACGAGTTCGGCGGCCTGCGCATGGGTAACGATCCAGAGACCTCCGTGACCGATTCGGACGGCCGGTTCTGGCGGATCCGCAATCTCAGCGGCGCCGATGCCGCGCTGTGGCCGCACCAAGGCAGCGCCAATTCCTATCTCACCATCACCGCGGTCGCACTGCGCAATGCCCGGCGCCTTGCAACGGCGATGGGTGAAGCGGGGCGGGAGACGTCGGCGCGATAGTGCTGCTGCCGACGCCGCCGGCAACGGGGGCATGCGGCCAAGAAGAAGCGGGGGGGACGGTGCTGCGGAGAGGATCGAGGTTCGTTGCAATTGTGGCCGTGGTGCTGGCTTCCATCGGCGCACACGCCGAGACGCCGGATGCTCCGGCGGCTCCGGATGCTCCGACGGCGCCGGCGGCGTCGGTGGCGCCCTCGGAGCCATGGCTCCTGGGAAACTGGGGGGGCGCACGCACGCGCCTCTTCGATATGGGCGTGGACCTGCAGCTCGGTTTCGTCGGCGAGGCCGCCTACAATGCCGCCGGCGGCGTAAAGTCGCTCGGTAGCTTCACCGGTCAGTCACTGCTCGGCGCCACGTTCGATCTCGAGAAGCTGATCACGCTGCCGAACACGAAACTGCAGGTGACCTACACCTCGCGTTACGGGCGCAACCTCGTCGAAGATGCCGGGCTCGACACGCTCCAGCTCGTTCAGGAGGTGTGGGGCCGCGGCCAGACCGTCCGCCTCACGCAGCTTTTCCTGGAGCACCGTTTCTTCGAAGAGTTGCTGACAGTGCGCTGGGGGCGAGTCGCCATGGGCGATGCCTTCGCCGCCTTTTCCTGCGACTTCCAGAACCTCACCTTCTGCGGCTCGCCGCCCGGCAACATTGTGGGCAACTACATCTACAACTGGCCAATCAGCCAATGGGGAGCAATCGTCAAGCTCAAGCTCCCCGAATTCGGGTACATTCAGGCTGGTATCTACGATCAGAACGGCTCTTATCTAAGCTACACCAACAAACTGTGGCCCGTATGGTATCCGGATTCGGATGGTGTGCTCATGCCGTTCGAGATTGCTTGGCTGCCCAAGTTAGATGGCGGCCGGTTGCCCGGTAGCTACAAGGTCGGTGCCTGGTATTCGACGGCGACGCTAAACGACGTGGTCCGCGACGTAAGCGGCGGCATGTCCGCATTGACCGGCCTGCCGGCGATCCAGACATCGGGACTCTATGGCTTCTACTTGAACTTCGCCCAGCAGCTCACGCGCAATGCGTCGACCGATCCGAAGGGCGGCCTGAACGCCTTCGTCAACTTCTCCATTGCGGACCAGCAGACATCGGTCACCTGGCTGCAGCTCGCCGGTGGGTTTGTCTATACCGGGCCGTTCGCCTCGCGCCCGCACGACCAGATTGCCTTCGCCGCCGGCACAACGCAGATTAACCCGCGCATTACCGGCGCGCAGAACACGCTGAGTGGGCTCGGCCTGCAGCCCGCTGTAATCAGAAACTCGGAATACGTATTCGAACTCTACTACGGCCTGACGCCGGTACCAGGCCTCACCGTCCGGCCGAACATCCAGTACGTGTACACGCCCGGTGCGAGCTCTTCCAACGTCAACATCCTCGTCCTTGGCCTCAAGACCGTGATCAACTTCTGAGCCGGGCATTCAACTCGGCCGACACCAGGAATCTGCACATGATCTACTTTCTTGCTTTCGTCGCCGCGATTGCCGGCTTCCTGTTCGGCTACGACGAGGGCGTAATCGCCGTGGCGCGCGCCTCGCTCGAGAAAGATCTGCCGATGAGCCCGCTGGTCGGCGGCTTCATGACCGCGGCGGTGCCACTGGGCGCGCTGGTGGCGGCGAGCGTCGCCGGACCGATAACCGACCGGTTCGGCCGGCGCTCGGTTCTGATGGCGGCAGCATCCTTGTTTGCCGTCGGAGCGCTGATGGCGGCCGTCATCGACACGGTGATGTTGCTGATTGTCGCCCGTTTCCTGCTCGGCATCGCCATCGGAATGGCAGCTGTCGCCGCGCCGCTGTACATCGCCGAATGCGCACCGCTCAAAAGCCGAGGCGCCATGGTTTCGACATACCAGCTCGCGATCACCGTCGGCATCCTCGTATCCTACCTTACCGGAGTCGTCATCGATGACGAAGCGGCTAAGGGCATGTGGCGCATCATGTTCGGGCTGGGCATCGTACCGGGCGTGCTGTTCCTCGCCGGCCTGGCATTACTGCCGGAGTCGCCGCGATGGCTGGTGCGCAAGCAGAGGACGCAGGAGGCAAGAGCCAGCCTCGCGCGCCTGCGCGGTCCGGCCGCCGACGTCGACGGCGAGGTGGCAGAGATGGTTCGCTCGGTAACAACGGAACTCAACAAGCCTGTCGGCTACGGCGCCCTGTTGGAGCCCGCTGTACGGCCTGCCCTGATTGTCGGCGTCGGCCTGTTCTTTCTGCAACAGCTAAGCGGCATCAATGCGGTGATCTACTATGCGCCCGACATTTTCTCCCATGCAGGCTTTGACAACACCCGGACCCAGATGCTGGCCACGATTGGCGTCGGCGTGGTGAATGTGGCCACAACTGTGCTGGCAATGTTCCTGATCGACCGGGTGGGCCGCCGGCCGCTGCTGGTCGTCGGCTTTTTGGGCGCCGCGGTCACCATGCTCGTCATCGCGCTGGGCGTGGTCTTCCCGAAGGTCGTGCCATCGTGGCTGATCATTACAATGCTGCTGCTCTACATCGCCTCCTTCGCATTGGCGATAGGCCCACTGCCTCACCTGCTGATGTCGGAGATCTTCCCGCTTCGAGTACGAGGTCCTGGCATGAGCATGGCGTCGCTCAGCAACTGGGGCTTCAATTTCGTGGTCGTCTTTACTTTCCCATTGATGCTGGCCGGGCCGGGACTGGCCTTCACGTTCACGCTGTTTGCCATAATCTGCCTGGGCGGCCTCGCCTTTACGCTGACGCGCGTGCCTGAGACCACGGGGCACTCGCTCGAGGCGATCGAGCGGCACCTGATGTCGGGCAGGCCGCTCGGTGACCTTCGCCGCAGCAGCGTCGGCACCAACCGGCAGAATTCGTGACAATGGGCTGTCGATACCGAGAATGCTGTCCAGCCAGTCAACGGCCCTGCCGTCGGCTGGCCTGGATCGCGTGAGGTCAAAAAATAGAAACGGCCGAGAAACCAATGAGTTAGGCGGCGTCGGCTAGCGGTTCGTTCGGTGTCCCGGTACAATTTCACGGACGGCCGACGCCGCCGTCGTTGAGGGTCGGGGCAGGGGGCGGTTATGGAT
>JABMNB010000391.1 GCA_013205335.1 Rhodospirillales bacterium | reverse complement strand
GCCATCGCCTTCTCGGCGGCCTGGATCGTCACCGCCGGGATGGCGGCGCATTTCCCGCGCATCATGGAAGCGGCCGGCGCCACGCCCACTCAAGCCATCGCGGCCGGCGCCCTGATCGGGCCGGCCCAGGTGGCGGCGCGCATGCTCGAGGCCGGGCCGCTGCGGCGACTGCATCCGCTGACGTCCGGCCGCCTCGCGACCACGACGCATCCGCTGGGCACTGTCATTCTTCTCACTCTGGGCGGCGGCGTCGCGGCCAGCGTCTTCGCCGTGTTGCACGGCATGGGCAACGGCGTGCTCACCATTGCCCGGGGCACGGTGCCGCTCGCGCTCTATGGTCCGAAGAGCTACGGCTATCGCCTCGGGCTGCTGGGCGCCCCGTCGCGCTTCCTGTCGGCCGGAGCGCCCTTTGCGTTCGCCCTCCTGATCGACTGGCTCGGCGCCGCGGTCCTGCTCATTTCCTCCGCGCTGTGTATTGCGGCCTTCGTGGCACTCTGGATGATTCCGCTGCCTGCGGTGCACGCGAGCCATGCCGACTGACCGGACACCTTCGGCGTGGCGCGGCGTGTTCGTCGCATTGGCTTCCCTGATTGGCGTCTTCGCCACCACGCCCGGCCAGACCGTCGGCGTCTCTGCCTTCATCGATCCGATCGCATCGGACCTCGGGCTCGACCGCGCGCACGTCCTGATGCTCTACAGCCTGGGCACCTTCCTGGGCATTCTGACGGCGCCCCTGATCGGCCGGCTGGTCGACCGCTTCGGCCCGCGCCGCCTGATCGTGCCGGTGGCCGCCGCGGTCGCCGCCGCTTGCGGCGTCATGAGCCTCGCCCGCGATCCCTGGTCGCTGGGCCTTGGCTTCCTCTTCCTGCGCGCTTCGGCCATTGCCGGGTTGAGCCTTGTCACCCTGCAGATGGTCAATCTCTGGTTCGACCGCTTTCGCGGGCGCATCACGGCGCTGGCGATGATGGGGCTGGCGCTGGGCGGCCTTGTCGTTCCGCCGCTGGTCGAACCCATCATCCAGAGCGACGGCTGGCGCACCGCCTATCTGGCGCTGGCCGCCGGCGTGCTCGCGATCATGCTGCCCGTCGGATTGGCATTCTATCGCAACAGACCCGAAGACACCGGCAACGCCCGTGATTTCGGTCGGGTGCGTGCCGGCGGAGCGATGCCGGCAACCGGCTTCACTCTGGCCGAGAGCATTCGGACGGTCGCGTTCTGGTATTTCAGTTTCATCACCATGCTCTCCAACGGCGTCGGCACGGCACTCATGCTCGACCATGTTCGCGCCATGGGCGAGGCGGGCCTCGCACGCGACAGCGCCATCCATCTGCTGGGCGCGATGACGTCGGCCCAGGCGATCGCCACGCTATGCAGCGGCGCGCTCGTGGACCGCCTCGGGGCCCGCCCGGTCGGGCTTCTCGGCCTCGGTTTTCTCGCCTTTTCCGTCATCTGCCTGTGGGCCGGACCGACGCTCGGCGGCGGGATTGCCTACGCGGTGACGCTGGGCGCCATGATCGGCACCTTGCAGATCGTCTATTCGGCCGGGCTCGCGGAGTCCTTCGGCCTCAAACACCTCGGCAGCATCCGCGGCACTCTGTTCGTGATCGGCGTGTCCGGCGCGGCTGCCGGACCGCTGGCGTTCCTGTGGTCCCCGCCCACGGCCTATTCGATTTTTCTGGGGTTTGCCGTCGTTGCTGCCACACTTGGCTTCGTCGGCATGCGGTCGGGAACCAAAAAGACGTGACGGAGACGGGAAAGATGAAATCGGGCGCACGCTTGGTGGCGATCGTGTGCGCGGCGCAGATCTTCGTGCAGATCGGCGCCGGCTTCTGGCCCGCGCTGCTGCCGCAGATGATGCAGCGCTGGAGCCTGTCGAACAGCGAGGCAGGCTGGATCACCGCGATCTTCTTCGGCGCCTACATGGTGGCGGTGCCGGTGCTGGTCACGCTCACCGACCGGATCGACGGCAAGAGGGTCTATCTGTTCGGCGTCGCCTGCACGGTCGCGGGCCACCTGTTGTTCGGCCTGTTCGCCGACGGCTTCTGGTCGGCCTTCGCCACGCGGGCGCTGGCCGGCATCGGCTGGGCGGGCACCTACATGACCGGTCTCAAACTGCTGGCCGACCAGGTCGATTCCAAACTCATGTCGCGCGCCGTCACGGGACACGCGGCGAGCATCGGGATTTCGGGAGCCGTTTCGTACCTGCTGGGCGACGTGCTGGCAGACCAGTTCGGCTGGCGCTGGACCTTCGCCCTCGCCGCCCTCACGGCCGCGATTGCCTGGGTGATGGTGGCGCTGTCGGTGCAGTCGAAGACGCCGGCGCCTCGCGCGAAGGCGCAGGGGGCGCTGTTCGACTTCCGGCCGGTCGTCCGCAATACCTCGGCCTTCGCCTATTCGATCGTCTATTGCGTGCACACGCTGGAAATGAGCGCGCTGCGCGGCTGGGGCGTGGCGTTCCTGGCCTTCGTCGCGGGCAGTACGGGCGTCTCCGAAGGCACACTGTCGCCGGCGCTGGTGATCACGGTGATGGCGCTGCTGGGCACGTTCGCCAGCGTGCTGGGCAACGAAGCCTCGATCCGCTTCGGCCGCCGCCGCCTCGTCGCCACCGCGATGATCCTGTCGATCGGCTTCGCCGCGATCGTGGGCTTTGCCGGGTCGACCAGCTACTGGCTGGCGGTGTTCCTGGTGATCGCCTACGGCGTCGTCGTGTGGCTCGATTCGTCGTCGGTCACGGCGGGCGCGGCCGGCAACGCCGAGCCGGCGCGGCGCGGCGCCACGCTGGCGGTGCATTCGACGCTGGGCTACGCGGGCGGCTTCGTCGGGCCGCTGGTCGTCGGCTGGACGCTCGACCTCGCCGGCGGCATGTCGCCGATGGCCTGGGGCCTGGCGTTCCTCGTCATCGGCGTGCTGATGCTGCTGACGCTGGCCCTGTTCCTGATGATGAGGCCCGCAAACCTCGCGGGCGAGCACGGTCGTTAGCTCTGCGAACAATCGAGCCACCGGACAACGACGAAGCGCCTCTGCGGCTCGGGCGTATACGACGGCCTTTTGACGAAAGGTCTCGAACGGCCGTAACCGCCTCGCTCTTCGACATGCAGGTCGTCGAACAGGCAGTCCGGGAAATCGACTGACGGACAGGCAACTGGGCGGACGACCGTGCTCGCCCACGACGGGGCGGAGATGGAAACGTGTCCAGCCTTGAAAG
>JABMNB010000390.1 GCA_013205335.1 Rhodospirillales bacterium | reverse complement strand
GTTGGGCACCGTGCACAAGGTCGCGCTCAACGGCGACGTGACGGGCGTCACCATCGCCAACGCGCTGCCAGGCTTCGCCTCGAGTTTCACGGTGGAGTTTACCGCGGACGGCACTGCCCGCACCGTGACGATGCCAGGCAGCGTCGCCGCCTTGAACGGCACCTACACGCCGTCCAGCACCGACGGCACACGCGACCTGCTCAACTTCGTGACCTTCGATGGCGGCACGACGTGGCTGATGTCGATCGTCGCGCAGAATTACTAGGCGAGGGGCCACGATGAGTTCGATTGCCCGCCGCCTCGGCGTCATGGGGCAGGTGGATGCGGACGTACTGTCGTGGCGCGACACCATCATCGCCGCCGGCGGCAGCGTCTCCGTTGCCATCCTGTCCATCGCGTCGCGCTTCGTGTCGGACGAGAAGGCGAGCGATGCCTGGGCGCTGACCGACGACTACTGGCCGTTCTGGGGTGAGAACCTGATCCAGGCGACCGTGTCGCTCAAGCAGCGGCGCACCGTAACGCTGGTCAACGCACCGGCCTTCACGGCACGCCGGCATTTTGCGACCGACGGCACATCCAGATATCTCAACACCGGATTCATTCCCTCGACGCACAAAGTTGCGGCCAGCACGCACAATATTCGTCTGGCGGTCTATCTGCGCGACAATCTGTCGGGCAACACGTACGCGGCAGGTGCCGTCTCGAGCTCGAACAGAAACCTCCGCGTGCGTCCCCGCAATGGCAGCGTGGCCTATCTCGACGCCAACTCCTCTTCCGGCACCTACACGCTTCCCGCGGCGACCAGCGCCGGCTACACGGCCGGCTCGCGCGATGCAGCGTCGGGTGCCAGCAGCTACGGCTACAAGAACGGCGTTGCCATGGTGCAGACCGTCGCTCCGACGGCGTTCGGCTCGGCAAGTCTGCCCGTCGTCCCGGTCTTTGTCGGCGGATACAACAACGCGGGCGTCTTTACGGCGCCCCGCGCCACGTCGATCGGCTTCATGGCGGTGGGCGCCACCCTCAGCGCGGCGCAGGAGCTGGCGCAGTACAACGCCGTGCAGGCGTGGGCCACTGCCGTGGGAGCAAACGTCTGATGCCGGTGTTCATCGTCCTCACCGCCGACGAGGCAACCCATGTGCGCGGTCCGGCGTTGCCGCCGTATGCACTGGAGCCCATCGAACGGCAGGGTGGTGTGTTCATCCTGCCGGCCGGCGTGCTGGATCATCCGGCTTATCAGATGCACGCGGAATTCCTGGCGGCGCTCCCGCGAGTGGATAGCGCCGATCCATCCTTTCCGGCCGCCCTGGATCCCTCCGAAGACTGAAGCGGCCCATGACATTCCCGTATCCCCACGGCGCGCTGGCGGTCGCCGTGGCGCCCTATGTCCTGCCCTCGGGCATGGCCGAGCGCCTCCTGCTGCTGTCGCCGCGAGATAGTGACCTTGCCACCCTGGTGGCCAGCAGCGCGGTGACGACGCTGCCGGCGTCCAATCTGCTGAGCCCCGAGCCCACCAAGAAGTGGCGCTCGACCTCGACTACCGGGCAATACATCGACATCACCCTGGCGGCGGGTCTGGGCTGCAACGCGGCCGCCCTCGTCGGCCACAATCTGAGCGGCGCCGGCCTGTGGCGGGTGAGGGGATACGCATCGATGGCGGACGTCGGCGTCACATCGGCGTCGGACACTGGCTGGCAGAGCGTGTGGGCGGGTGGCGTGAAGCCCACGGACGCGGCCTGGGCGCACCATCTCGCCCTCGTCCGCTGGACTTCCAGCGGCGATCATCGCTGGTGGCGCATCGAGTTCGCCGACCCTGCGCCTACCACGACCTATTTCGAAGCCGGGCGGCTCGTGCTGGGTGTCGCCTTCCAGCCATCGCTCAATTGCGATCTCGGCGGCGCGGTCGGATGGCTACCAGACGATGTCCAGGAGCCGACACCCTACGGCCAGACCTTTACCGATCCCCGGCCCTACCGGAAGCGGCGTTTCGTGCTGCCCTTTGGCGCCATGGACCAGGACGAGGCCCATGAGGGCGCGATGCAGTTCGCCCGGCTGCATGGTCTCGCCGGCGACCTGATCTGCTGCATAGACCCGGGCGAGGTCGAACGCTTCCATACCTGGTCGATGCAGGGGCTCCTGGTCGCCGGCAGTCACGACTTCACCCCACGGCCGCTCTTCCTGAACGGCCGGATGATGTGGGGTTTTACCTTCACCCTCGTCGAAAAACTCTGAGGCACCGATGTTTGCCGATTCAGTCATGGAGTCCTCGTCGACCACGGGGACCGGCAGCTACACGCTTGTCGGCGCCGTGGGCTACTCGCGCACTTTCGCGCAGGATTTTGCCAACGGCGACACGGTTGCCTACTTCGTCTCGAACCTTGCCAAGACCAGGTGGGAGTTCTGCACCGGGACGCTCACCATCGGGCCACCTCGCACGCTCACCCGCACGGTCAGGAAGAGTAGCAACGCGGGCGCGGCGATCGATTGGCAGGCATCGGACGTCTACTACGTCTTCTCGATCGCCTCGGCCGACGTGTTGTCGGGGCTGATCGCCGGCAACCTGGGTGAAACCCGCCCGTGGTGGGTCCGCACCGGCTCGCGCTGGTGGGACCATGCCGCCGGCCTTGCCGTCTCGTGGATCGACCGGTTGGCCACCGGTGCCGCCACGAACATGCGGATCGGCGTCTACGATGTCGTGAAGGATGCGTATTTTCCCGATGCTCGCCGGCCGTGGACGGCCGTCGGTGCTGCGAACAAGACAATCGTCGCAGCCGACATCGGCGGCATTTTCACCCAGAACAATGCCGCCGCCGATCGCACCTTCACGCTCCCGGCGCACGGCGACTCCGGAATAGGTCACGGCTTCAAGGTCGGTGGTCTCGGCCTCAGCTCCGGCCAGTATGGCATCATCCTCACGCCGGCGGCGGGCGACGGCATCGACGGTGGCGCCGATGTTGCGACCAAAAGGATCCCGGGTGGCGTCCGCTTCGATGTGGAATGGGATGAGCCCGGCGACACCTGGCGCGTCACCTTCCTCAACACGGCGCAGGGTTGGGAG
>JABMNB010000389.1 GCA_013205335.1 Rhodospirillales bacterium | reverse complement strand
CGCCCGAACCAGTGAGGCCGATCGAACTCGCAGCCGCAGAACCGCCGGCGCCGCCGCCAAGCTCGGCCGATATCGCCAAGCTCATGTCGGCGACGCCCGAACCAGTGAGGCCGATCGTACTCGCCGCCACAGAACCACCGCCGCCGCCACCGAGCTCGACCGATATCACCAAGCTCATGTCGGTGCCGCCCGAACCAGTGAGGCCGATCGTACTCGCAGCCGCAGAACCGCCGGCGCCGCCGCCGAGTTCGGCCGATATCGCCAGGCTCATGTCGGCGCCACCCCAGCCTCCGAAGCCAATCGTCATCGTTGCCGCAGCGCCACCGCCTCCCCCGCCCAACTCGGCAGACATCACGAGGCAGATGTCACCACCTCCTGCGCCGCCAAAGCCGATTCAACTCGCCACGGAGACACCGCCCCCGCCCTCGCCCACCTCGGCTGACATCGCCAAGCAGGCTCTCGCAGCCATGCCGGCGCCGAAGCCGATCGATCTCGGAAGGCAAGCCGCACCTCCGCCTCCGCCGACGTCGGCCGAGATCGCGAAGCTGATGCCCCCGCCGCCGCCGCCGCCCAGGCCGATCGACCTCGGCAAGCCCGTGCCGCCGCCGGCACCGCCGACATCGGCCGACATCGCCAAGGTGACACCTGTCGATCCAGATGCGTGGCCGACGGCCGCGGCGGATCAGGTCAGGCGCGTCCAGGCGCTGCTGCGCGATATGAGATTCTACGACAAATCGCCCGACGGCCGCATGGGCCCGGCGACACGTGCGGCGATCCGCGAATACGAGGGATTGGCCGGGCTCAAGGTCACGGGCCAAGCGAACAAGGAGTTGTTCGACTCGCTGAAGGAAATGCAGCTTCTGATGAAGCCGAAAGGCAGTTCAAACTAGGCGGCCGGCGTGCCGCCACCACGAAGCGGGAAGACGTGATGCCGCGCGCTGTGCTTCCTCAGTGGATCCATACAGCCCGAAGCAGGTGGCCCCACTTCCGCTCATCGCCGCATGGGCAACGCCGTCGCTGCGCCTCAGCCGGTCGAGAACGTCGGCAACTTCCGGCTGCAGCGAAATGGCGGCGTCCGTAAGGTCGTTGCCGCGTCGTGCGAGATCGTCCGCGAATTCGCCCAGACTTTGCCAGCCCTGGCCGAGCGGTATGGCCCGGGAGAAGCCTCCCTCCCGGGCGCCGAACACGGCGGGCGTAGCCAGCGCGACACCTGGATTGACCAGCAGGATGGCGCAGGCCGGCAGCGCCGGCGCGGGCGCCAGACGCTCGCCGATGCCCGAGGCCAACGCCGGCCGTCCGGCGAGGCACATCGGCACGTCGGCGCCGAGCGTGGCGGCAAGATCGAACAGTTCCTCCTGGGGCATCGCCACTCGCCACAGGTCGACCAGGGCGAGAAGCGTCGCGGCGGCGTCGGCCGATCCGCCGCCGAGCCCGGCCGCGACGGGAATGCGCTTGGTGAGACGAAGCGCGGCGCGCGGCGCCACGCCGGCGCGGCCGGCCAGCAGGCGCGCCGCCTTAAGCACGAGATTGTCCGGATCACCTTCGAGCGCGGCAGCCGCGGGGCCCGCGACGGCCAGCGACAGGGCTGGCCCGGGGGCGACCTCGATCTCGTCGGCGAGGTCGGTGAAGGCAACCAGCGAGTCGAGCAGGTGATAGCCGTCGGCGCGGCGGCCGACGACGTTCAGCCAGAGATTGACCTTGGCGCGGGCGAGCGGCACGCCCCCTGCCCTTCGATCAGCCGCCCTGCTTGGTGTCGGCGGCCTTCTCGTAAACGGTCGGCTTGTCGTTCGACGTGTTGAGACCGTTGGCGATCTTGTCCTCGATGACCGGCAGGCGATCCTTGTCGGGCTTCTGATGCAGCGCCCGCTCCCACTGGAAACGCGCCTCGCGGCGACGGCCGACATGCCAGTAGGCGTCGCCGAGATGATCGGTGATCGTCGAGTCGTCGCCCTTCTGCTCGGTCGCGCGCTCCAGCCACTCCACCGCCTTCTCGAACTGGCCGAGCCGGTAATAGGCCCAGCCCACGCTGTCGGTGATGGAGCCGTCGTCCGGCCGCAGCTCGGTCGCGCGCTCCAGCATCTTCATGCCTTCCTGCAGATGCAGGCCCTGGTCGATCCAGCTGTAGCCGAGATAGTTCAGCACGTAGGGCTGCTCGGGTGAGAGTTCGAGCGCCTTCTTCATGTCGGCCTCGGCCTTCGGCCAGTTCTTGGTGCGCTCGAGGACGATGCCGCGCCCGAAATAGACCTGCCAGTGCCGCTCCTCGGGCGTGCCCAGCCGCGAGATCGCCGTGTCGTAAGCGGCGACCGCTTCGGGAAAACGATCCTTGCCGCGCAGCAGGTCGGCGAGCGTCAGTGCCGCGTCGATACGATCGGGCTTCTCGGCCACCAGCGTCCTGAGACGGGCGACGGCCTGGTCGAACTTGTCTTCCTGGGCGTCGAGCGCCGCCGTCCGCAGCCTAGCCTGCCAGTAGAGCGGCGAGTTCGGGCCGATTTTGCCAAGGGCGGCGACCGCCTTGGGAATCTGGTGGAACTGCTCGTAGAGCCCCGCGATCATCAGCCAGGCAAAATCCTGTTCGGGCTTCAGGGCCGTGGCGAGCTGATAGAAGATCAGCGCCAGGTCGGCGCGCTGGTTGCGCGGATCGGCGGAGAGGATGCCGCCGATGTCAAACAGGATTTCGGCGATGCCCGAGGCCGGCGACGGCGGCTTGGGCATCGGTGCATTGGGGCCCATCAGGCCGTCCATGACGACGGAATCGCTGTAGCGCGTGCCGTAGGTCTTCAGGATTTCGCGTGCTTCGGCATCCTTGCCGAGGCGCCGCAGCCCATCGGCGACCGAGATCGTCGTGCGCAGCCCATTGCGGTCGATCGATATCGCCCGACGGTATTTCGTTTCGGCGGCGGCCTTGTCGCCCGCCATCTCGTCGATCTGCGCCTCGATCACCAGCGACGGCGCCTCGGCGCGCTCGCCAGCCGCGGGCTTCAACCGCGCGAGGAACGCCCGCGCGGCTGCGTAATCCTTGTCGCCGGCTTTCAGCCACGCCATCACATATTCGCGGAGCGCCCCGAGCTGGTTTTCCGCGCCGATCTTGTTGAGCTGCTGCTCGGCCGCGCGATAGTCGCCCTTCTTGATGGCCTGGACCGCCATCACGAGGTTGGCGAAGCCATCGCCCGGACGCGTTGCCAGTACGGCCGGCGCAAGCTCCGCAGCCGAATCGATCCGTCCGGCATACATGCGCAGGCGGAAGACGGCATAGATGAGTTCGGGATCGAGCGGCGTCAGTGCCAGCGCCTGATCCATCTGATCGGCCGCGGCATCGTAATCGTGATCCTGCTCGCCGACGCGGGCAGCGAGATAGCGCCCCTGCAGCGAGATCGGCGCCAGTCGTTGACCAGGCTGGACCGCCGGTGGCCGGGCGGCCGGCGGTCTGGCGCCGCCGGGCTGCGGCTGGCCCTGCTGGGCCTGGCCGGCGATCGGGAGAGCGAACAGCAGCGCTGCCGAAAGCAACGCGAAGGGAGTGCGGTTCATACGGCTCACATGTTGGGGTAATTGGGACCGCCGCCACCTTCGGGAACGGTCCAATCGATGTTCTGCGCGGGATCCTTGATGTCGCACGTCTTGCAGTGCACGCAATTCTGCGCGTTGATCTGGAAACGGGGCTGGCCGTTGTCGGCGGTCACCACTTCATAGACGCCCGCCGGGCAATAGCGCTGCGCCGGCTCGGCATAGAGCGGCAGGTTCACCGCGATCGGGATCGACGGATCGCGCAACTTGAGGTGAACCGGCTGGTCTTCCTCATGGTTGGTGTTGGACAGGAACACCGAGGAGAGCTTGTCGAACGACAGCACGCCGTCGGGCTTGGGATACTGGATGGGCTGGAATTCGCTGGCTGGCCGCAGCGTCTCGTGGTCGGCCTTGGTGTGGCGCAGGGTCCACGGCACGCGCATGCCGAGATCGTGCAGCCACATGTCCATGCCGCCGTACAGCGTGCCGAGCGTGGTGCCCCACCGCAGTGCCGGCTTCACGTTGCGCACCTTGTCGAGGTCCTTCCAGATCCACGACGCCTTCAGCTTCACCGGATAGGCGATCAGCTCGTCGCCGCCGGTCTTGCCGCCGGCCAGCGCCTCGAATGCCGCTTCGGCGGCGAGCATGCCGCTCTTGACCGCGTTGTGGCTGCCCTTGATGCGCGGCACGTTGACGAAGCCCGCCGAGCAGCCGATCAGCGCGCCGCCCGGGAAGGTGAGCTTCGGTATCGACTGCAGTCCGCCTTCGTTGATGGCGCGCGAGCCGTAGACCAGCCGCTTGCCGCCCTTGAGATACTTGGCGACGTCGGGATGGGTCTTGAAGCGCTGGAACTCGTCGAACGGTGAAAGATATGGATTTTCGTAGGACAGGTGCACCACGAGGCCGATGGCGACCAGGTTGTCGCCGAAGTGATACATGAACGAGCCGCCGGAGCTGCCGGTCTCCGACAGCGGCCAGCCCTGCGAATGCACCACCAGACCCTTGCGGAAGATGGCGGGATCGACCTGCCAGAGCTCCTTGATGCCGATGCCGAACTTCTGCGGATCGACGCCGTCGCGCAGGTCGAACTTCGCCATGAGCTGCTTGGCGAGCGAGCCGCGCACGCCTTCGCCGATCAGCGTGTATTTGGCGTGCAGCTCCATGCCCGGCGTGTAGCTGTCCTTGTGCTTACCGTCCTTGCCGATGCCCATGTCGCCGGTCGCGACGCCCTTCACCGAGCCGTCCTCGTTGTAGAGAACCTCGGCGGCGGCAAAGCCCGGATAGATTTCCACGCCCAGCGCCTCGGCCTGCTGGCCGAGCCAGCGGCAGACCTCGCCCAGGCTGACGATGTAGTTGCCGTGATTGTTCATCAGCCGCGGCAGCAGGAAATTGGGGAAACGGTAGGAGCCGCCCTTGGTCAGGAACAGGAACTGGTCGTCGCTGACCTGCGTCTCCAGCGGCGCGCCCTTTTCCTTCCAGTCGGGAATGAGCTCGTTGAGGCCGATCGGATCGACGACGGCACCTGACAGGATGTGGGCACCGAGTTCGGACCCCTTTTCCAACACGCAGACGGAGACTTCGTGATTGCGCTCGGCGGCGAGCTGCTTCAGGCGGATCGCCGCCGACAGTCCGGCCGGACCGCCGCCCACGATCACCACGTCGTATTCCATCGCCTCGCGCGTCATGCTGTCTCGCCCTGAAAATCCATTTTCCCGATGGACGCGCGCCTGTCCGACGGCAATCCTTTGATTTAGATAGCGTGTCGGGGGCGGGATCGCCACCCGCTGAAAAGGGGAATTCCCGTGGCAGAGTTGACCACAATCGAGAGCAGGACCTTCTCAACGCGCGATTTCAGGCTGGAAGGCGGGCAGGTCCTGCCCGTGCTCGAACTCGCCTACGAAACCTACGGCACGCCGTCGCCGGCAAAGGACAACGCCATTCTCGTCGTGCACGGCTACACCTCGTCCCATCACGCTGCAGGCAAGAACCTGCCCGGCAAGCAGGGCCGCGGCGTCCCCGAGGGGTCGGCCGGCTGGTTCGACGGGCTGATCGGTCCAGGCAAGGCCATCGACACCGACCGCCATTTCGTCGTCTCCGTGAATGCCCTGGGCTCGGCGCATGGCAGCTCCGGCCCCAACAGCACCGATCCACGCACCGGCAAGCCCTATGGCCCGACTTTTCCCGAGATTACCCTGCGCGACATGGTGGCCAGCCAGAAGCTGCTGGTCGATTCGCTCGGATTGAAGAGCCTCGTCGCCGTGATTGGCCCGTCGATGGGGGGCTTCCAGTCGTTCCAATGGGCGGCGTCCTACCCCGGCTTCATGAAAGGCATCGCGGCTTCCGTCACCTCGCCGCGCGCGCCCGGCCGCATGGGCGGCCTGGAGGCGCTCCAGAAGCGTCTCGCCAGCGACCCGAACTGGAATGGCGGCTGGTACTACGACAATGGCGGCATTGCCGGCACGCTCGAGCAGATCCGCTACGAGACGCTGCTGAACTATGGCCAGGGCGAAGCCGAAGCCAAGATTGCCGCCAAGAGCTGGGCGCAGATCTACGACGGCCATTCGCTGGTCACCCTGCGGCGCGCGATCGACGGCTTCGACGTCACCCGGCAGTACGATCAGCTGAAGAAGACCAAGGTCCTCTACGTCATCTCCAAGACCGACAAATTGTTCGATCTCACCGACTGCGCCGCCTACGCGCTCGACATGCGCAAGGCCGGCGTCGACCTCACCTATGTCGAGATGCCGTCGGAAAAGGGGCACATGGCGAGCCACGCCGACGCCGCGATGTGGGCGCCGATCCTCGGCGCCTTCATCAAGAGCCTGGCATGACCGAGGCGGCGTTCGCTCCGCAGGACGCCGCCGCGCTGCTGCGCTGGTATGTCGATCACGGACTCGACGAGACGATCGGCGAGGAGGCGATCGATCGTTTTGCCGCCCCGCCACCGGCCGTCGTTGTCGCCCCTCCTGTCGTCACCACAGGCCCCGCCCCTTCGACGATTACTGCGCCGACACCGATCCGGGCGCCGGCCGCTCCGCCGGTCGTGCGCGCACCCGTCCCGCTCGAATCGCCGCAGCTCGCCGAAGACGCGCGCGAACTTGCGAGCCGCGCGACGACGATCGCCGAACTCGAGGAGGCCGTCCGCGCCTTCGAGGGCTGCGCGCTGAAGCGCACGGCCAAGAACACGGTGTTCGCAGACGGCGTGGCCGGAGCGCCAGTGATGATCGTCGGCGAAGCGCCGGGCGCCGACGAGGATCGTCTCGGCAAGCCGTTCGTCGGCGTGAGCGGCCAGCTCATGGACCGCATGTTCGGAGCCATCGGCATGAGCCGCGAGCGCGACCTCTACATCACCAACATTCTGTTCTGGCGACCGCCCGGCAATCGCACGCCGACCCTGTCGGAGCAGGCGATCTGCCTCGCGTTCACGCGCCGCCACATCGAGCTGGCGAAGCCCAAGGTGGTGGTGCTGGCCGGCGGCACCGCGGTAAAGGCGGTCCTGAACACGACCGAGGGCATTACCCGCCTGCGCGGCAAGTGGACGACGCTGACGCTCGACGACGGCAGCGAAGTGCCGGTGCTCCCCACCTTCCACCCGGCCTTCCTTTTGCGCACGCCCGCCAGCAAGCGCCAGAGCTGGCAGGACCTGCTGTCGCTCGACAAGCGGTTGAAGGAACTGGGCGTTCGCTGATTCGATCAAGGGAGTGCGCCACTCCAGTGGCGCTCTTGCCTTCACCTCGACCCAGTTCGAGCGCCACCGGAGCGGCATGCCCCGATGAGGTCTAACGCGCTGTTTTAAATGGGTTTTCGGAGAAAACCGGCGCGCAACATCGATCCGTCAACGGTCACCACGACCCAAATTCCAGGGGGGTGCGACCTCCGCTTCATTTGTTTCGTTTATT
>JABMNB010000388.1 GCA_013205335.1 Rhodospirillales bacterium | reverse complement strand
TCGCGAAGGGCGATCTCCGCCTTGGCGCCGAACATGCTGAGCGGACCGGAATAGAGTTTCATGGAGACCACATTACGTTGCCCCGATTCTACATCAACAGGGACATCCCGACGGCGCAGGCTGCCTGCGCTCTGGTCGCGACGATCCCCGCAACGGCGAGTGAGATGCGAGTCCGCGCCGCTTGTCTCTCCTGCAAGCGGGCTCTCAGCCGAACGGACGGGATTTACCGTAGTCGCCAACGTAGCTCACATGGGTGATGAGGCCTGTTGCTGGTCGCCAGAGGTGCAGCGCCATGCCGGGAGGTTCCATGGTCATCGAAAGTTTGGCGCCGTCACGCAGGTCGAGTGACGCCTGATGAGCCGTACCCGGGGCGATCGATGCCATCGTGCCGGCCCAACGCACCTGGATCGGTCGGTGTACGTGGCCGCACAGCACGCGTTCGATATTGCCATGCGCCCGGACAAGCGCCTCCAGCTGGTCCACGCCTTCGAGCAACCGGGCCGCATCGAACGGCGCGATGCCGATGTCGAACGGCGGATGATGCATGAACAACAGCGTCGGCCGGTCGCTTTCCGCTAATCGCGCCGCGAGCCAGCCCAACCGCTCGTCGCAGAGCGCGCCATGTCCCTTGCCCGGCACCAGCGTATCGAGAGCGACCAGCCGCAGCGGCAGATCCTCGACCACATACTGGAGGAAGCCGGTCCGAGGCAGATAGGCATGGTCGGGAAAGACTTCGCGCAGGGCGTCACGCGCATCGTGATTGCCCGGGATCAGGTAGAACGGCATCGCGAGCGTCGACAGCACGCTCTTCAGGTTCGCGTATTCCTCAGGC
This sequence comes from Rhodospirillales bacterium, assembly GCA_013205335.1. GTDB lineage: Bacteria > Pseudomonadota > Alphaproteobacteria > Reyranellales > Reyranellaceae > Reyranella. The sequence continues at coordinate 3,610 of JABMNB010000388.1, read as the reverse complement.
TTCCCGCCGTCCACGAGATCGCCCGTCACCAACGCGACGTCGGGCCGCGGATCGAGGGCGTTCACGTGCGCCACCGCACGCTCCAGGAAGCCCTGCGTGTCGATGCGCCCGTAGAGCAACTCGCCTTCGCGCTTCACGTGGGGATCAGAAATCTGCGCTATCAGCATCACGAACCATCCTTGAGGTGGAAGGGCAGCGACGCCAGTTCGGGCACCAGATCCTTGATCTCGTCGAAGAACACGATGAAGTAGCGTGCAACAAGGCGCTGCAGCTCGCCGCTGGGCTGATCGTCGGCGTTCGCCGTGGTCATCTCCATGCCCTCTCTCGTCCGGACCCACAGCAGGGTACTCGCGGGAGCATCCGGCAGGCCGGCGAAGCTCAACAGCCCGAAGGCGGCGGCCTGGCGTCTGCGGGCGTGTTGCGCCAGCGCATTGTCCCCGAGGAGATCGCACAACGCGAAGGCCAGCCTCCCCTGCGTGCCGTCCGGCAGCGTCACGTCATATTCGCGTGTCGCCAAACGCCCCAGCTCATCGACCACTTCCAGACTCCTGACAAACGGCATTCCACCGAGACAAACCGCGCCTTATCCCCGGAACCCGTTCACGATCGGATAGCGGCGTTCGCGGCTGATGTTGCGCGACGTGATCTTCACACCTGGCGGTGCCTGGCGGCGCTTGTACTCGGCGCCCTCGAGCAGGCGCCAGATGCGGTCGACAGTTGCCGGGTCGTGGCCCTCTCTGGCCAACGCCACCGTGTCGAGGTCGCGCTCGATCAGGCCTTCGAGGATGGCGTCGAGCGTCGCATAGGGCGGCAGCGAGTCGGAGTCCTTCTGGTCGGGCCGCAGTTCGGCCGAGGGCGGCTTGTCGATGATGCGCGACGGGATCACGGCGCCCGCGCGGCCCAGCACGCCGAAGGGCAGATGCGCGTTGCGCCAGCGGCAGAGCTCGAAAACCGTGGTCTTGTAGACGTCCTTCAGCACGTTGAAGCCGCCGCACATGTCGCCGTAAAGCGTGGCGTAACCGACGGCCATCTCCGACTTGTTGCCGGTCGTCACCACCATGCCGCCCAGCTTGTTCGACACCGCCATCAGGGTGACGGCGCGGGCGCGACTCTGGATGTTCTCCTCGGTCACGTCCTCGGCCCGGTTGCCGAACAGCGGCGCGAGCATCCCGCGGAACGCCTCCATGGCCGGGCCGATATCGACGATGTCGTAACGCACGCCGATCGCCCTGGCGCAGGCCTCGGCATCGTCGAGCGAGTCGCGGCTGGTATAGGGCGACGGCATCATGATCGCATGCACCCGCTCGGGGCCCAGCGCGTCGGCCGCCACCGCCGCGGTGATCGCCGAATCGACACCGCCCGATAGGCCGATCACCACCGCAGGGAAACCCGTCTTGTTCACATAGTCGCGCAGGCCGAGCACCATCGCCTGGTAGATCGATTCGAGCTGGTCCAGCTCGCGCGCAATCGGACCGGGCTGGCACTCCCAGCCAACCGAGGTCCGCCGGAACTCGATCGTGGCGACCTCCTCGGTGAAGGACGCGAGCTTGGCCTTGAGCGCGAGGTCGGTGCCGAGTGCAAAGGAGGCGCCGTCGTAGACGACCTCGTCCTGCCCGCCCACCTGGTTGAGATAGACGAACGGCAGACCGCTTTCGACGACGCGCCTCACTCCGAGTTGCACTCGCACGTCGGTCTTGCCGGCTTCGTAGGGCGAGGCGTTGGGCACCAGGAGAATCTCGCCGCCGGTCTCGGCGATGCACTCGACGACGTCCGGGGTCCAGACATCCTCGCAGATCGGCACGCCGATCCGCACACCCCTGAAGACGATCGGCCCGGGCATCGGCCCCGGCGAGAAGACGCGCTTGTCGTCGAAAACCCCGTAGTTCGGCAGATCGACCTTGAACCGCTTGCCGACGATCTCGCCTTTGTCGAGGGCGACGATCGCATTGTAGAGCTTGCCGTCCTCGCGCCACGGCGTGGTGACGAACAGCGCCGGGCCGCCGTCGCGGGTGTCTCCGCGAAGCGCCTCGACCGCGTCGTGGCAGGCGTCCTGGAAGGCAGGCTTCAGGACGAGGTCCTCGGGAAAGTAGCCCGCGAGGACCATTTCCGGGTAGAGCACCAGATCGGCACCCTGCGCGGCGGCCTCCGCTCGTGCGGCACGCACCTTGGCAAGGTTGCCCGCCACGTCACCGACCTTGGGATTGAGCTGGGCCAATCCGACTTTGAGTGTGTCCGTCATGTCCTGGGAAGTGTGCCGGGATTCAGCCCGACGTTCATCCCGATTTCCCAGAACCTCCACATACGAAGAATGTGGCCCCGGCGGAAATTCCATGCCGCTCTCGGGGTCAATGCCACACGCGTTCGCACGCCGTGCAAATCGGAACGTCGCGTGAGGATTACTAAGTGCGGGCGCGCGCCCGGAGCGCCTCGCCGAACGCCTGGAAGAGCGCACGGTTGATCGGGTTGCTCTGCGGGTCGTACTCGGCGTGCCACTGGACGCCGACCGCAAAGGCCGGCGCGTCATTGATGCAAATCGCCTCGATCGTGCCGTCCTCGGCCACGCCCTCGATGGCGATGCGCTTGCCGGGATCGAGAATGCCCTGGCCATGCAGCGAGTTCACCCTGATCGATTCGCAGCCGAGCAGCTTGGCGAAATATCCCTCCGGCACCAGCCGCACCTCATGCCGGTCGGCGAACACGACCGTGGGATCGGGATGGATATCGCCGTTCTCCAGCCGCGGCATGCGGTGGTTCATGCGGCCCGGGATGTCGCGAATCTCGGGATGCAGCGAGCCGCCGAAGGCGACGTTCATTTCCTGGAAGCCGCGGCAGATTCCGAAGATCGGCACGCCGCGTTCGACGCAGGTATCTATCAGCGAGAGCGCCATCTCGTCGCGATCGTGATCGTAGGGTTCGTGACGGGGATCGGGGTCGATGCCGAAGCGTGTTGGATGCACGTTGGCCCGCGCTCCGGTCAGCAGGATGCCGTCGACTGCACCCAGCAGCGCTTCGATGTCGGTGATGTCCGGCGTGCCGGCGAACATCAGCGGCAGGGCGCCGGCGACTTCCGCGACGGCACGCATGTTCCGCTGCCCCACGAGCTGGACATTGTGGCGGTCGTTGACGACGCCGGAATTGCCGATCACCCCGACTACGGGCTTCTTCATACTGGGACCCAACGCTCGCCTGCCTGCGCTTCGAAGGGCCGATAATGGCACCGCCCCCGGCGGCGGGCGAGTCCGCCGTCGCAATACCTCGTTGTCGGCCGCACCCGTCGGTCTGTGAAATCGACGACGGCATTCCGCAGGGAGGCTCGGATGCTTCCACCCCGGCAACCCGCCGTTCACTGGAACGGCGGCACGTCGCGGCGCAGGTCTCCGCTTCCCTGACTGAAATAGAGCGTCAGGCATCCGGCGACATCCTTCCCGCGCTTCGATTGTTCCCGAGGAAGTTCCGTCTTCAGACCGCGCGCGCCAAGCTCTTCCACAAGCTCGTCCAGGCGGTCGCCGGGAATCTCAAAATGGAGGACCGCCATCGCATCGGAGAGCAGCGAATGGCCGGAGACCCAGCCGCCCGCCCGCGTGATCGCCTCCGACGCTGCGTTCACACT
>JABMNB010000387.1 GCA_013205335.1 Rhodospirillales bacterium | reverse complement strand
TCGACAAATGGGTGCCGGTGCCGTTCCTCCAGGTGCGGCCCAACAACCAGTTCCGCGAGGGTCCGGCCGACTGGGCGCGCGTGCGCGTAGTCGATCTCGAGGCACGCTATGGTTCGGGCTATCGCGACGAGCAGGGCAACCGCTACCGCGCGGTGCTGGCCTTCGACACCGGCCTGATCGCCGAGGCCGAGGGCCGCGCCTATCTCGCGCCGTCGCCCAAGGACGTGACCGCCGGTGCGTTGTTCGCGCTGGCGCCACAGCAGCGCGCCAATCACTGGCTGCTGCGCCAGGGCTGGATGGTGCAATGGCTCGACGAGCTGTTCCACGAATTGCATCCACGCGCGTCGGCCGAGGAGATCGACAACGACATCAAGCAGAAGCCGCAGGAGGCCACGGCGCGCTATCTCGCCTTCCTCGGGCTGCTCGCCGCCGCGGCGCACTTTCCGCCGGTCAAGCTGGTGGGCGACGCCGAGCGGCCGGGGCGCGGCGCGATCGAGGTCGACCTCGTCCTCGACGTCGGCAATTCGCGCACCTGCGGCCTGCTGATCGAGGCGGCCGGCGAGCTGGGCGTCAACCTGAACGATTCCTACGAGCTCGCCCTGCGCGACCTCTCGCATCCCGAGGTCGTGCATACGCGCCCCTTCGAATCGCGCGTCGAGTTCGCGCAGGCCTGGTTTGGCAAGAACCACCTCTCGCGCCTCGGCGGACGTGCCGATGCCTTCGTCTGGCCGACCATGACGCGGGTCGGGCCCGAGGCGACGCGGCTGGCCGCACGCCGTCGCGGCACCGAGGGCAATACCGGCATGTCGAGCCCCAAGCGCTATCTGTGGGACGAGGAGCCGCAGACCCGCGAATGGCGCTTCAACGTGGCCTATGCCCAGGACCAGACGGCGATGCCGGCGGCAGCCGGGCCGATGGCCCAGCTCGTGAACCAGAAGGGCGAGCCGCTGCACCTCGTCGATGCCGACGCCGATTCGGCCGACCATCTGCCGGTGTTCGAACCTCTGTATTCGCGCTCCTCGGTGATGACCTTCGTGCTCACCGAAGTGCTGCTGCAGGCGCTGATGCTGATGAACTCGCCGCAGCAGCGCGGCCGCCGTGCCCATGCCGAGACGCCGCGCCGGCTGCGCCGCATCGTGCTCACCCTGCCGACCGGCATGCCGCTGGCCGAGCGCCTGATCTTCCGCAAACGCGCCGAAGCCGCCCGCGACCTCGTCTGGATGATGATGGGCTGGAAGCTCGACGATCCGGCAGCGCCGGCGCCGCGTGTGCTGACCGACTGGGACGAGGCGAGCTGCACGCAGCTCGTCTATCTCTACACCGAGGTGGCGCGCAATTTCGGCGGCGACGCCCGCCGCTTTTTCCAGATCACGCGCAAGCCGCGCGGCAAGCCGGCGGACGATGTGCTCACCATCGCGAGCATCGACGTGGGCGGTGGCACGACCGACCTGATCATCAATTCCTACCGTCTGGAAGGCGCCGGCACGTCCGTGACGCTGCTCCCGGAGCAGAAATTCCGCGAAGGCTTCAACGTCGCGGGCGACGACATCCTGCTGCGCGTCGTCCAGGGCCATGTGCTGCCGCCGATCGAGGCGGCATTGCGCGCCGCCGGCATCGGCAACCCGGGCGACCTGATGGCCGAACTGGTGGGCGGCGATCGCGGCGGCGAGGACGTGATCCAGCGCAATCTGCGCCAGCAGTTCGCGTTGCAGATCGCCCATCCGCTCGCCCTCGAGTTCCTGCGCGCCGCCGAGACCTACGATCCGACGTCCGGCGTCGTCGCCGCCGAGCCGCGCCCCTACGAGTCGTTCTTCCCGGGTGGCGCCAAGCCATCCGATGAAGTCGTCACCTTCGTGAACGAGGCGGCGCGCAAGCGTGGCGCCCAGAACTTCGACCTGCGCGAAGTGGTGTTCCCGGTCGACCTGCCGGGCCTCGACAAGACGGTCCGCGCCGAGATGGGTCGCGTCCTGGCGCCGCTCGCCGAGATCGTCCATGCCTACGATTGCGACGTTCTGCTGCTGTCGGGGCGGCCGTCGCGCCTGCCCGGCATACGCGCGCTGGTGATGGAGCTGCTGCCGCTGCCGCCGGAGCGGGTGATCTCGCTGCACGAATATCGTGTCGGCGCCTGGTATCCGTTCCGCGACGCGCGCCTGCGGGTGGAAGATCCCAAGACCACCGTGGCAGTGGGCGCGATGATCGCCGCGCTGGCGCAGTCGCAGCTTCCGGACTTTTCCTTTCGCTCCGACCTGTTGCGTTCCAAGAGCATCGCCCGGTTCATCGGCAAGCTCGACGGCGGCGGCCGGCTCCAGAAGGAAGACCTCATCTATCGCGATGTCGACCTCGACAATCGCGAATTCGAGCTGCCCGAGATCGCCTTCGAGTTCCGTGGGCCGATGTGGCTGGGGGCGCGCCAGCTCGATCTGGTGCGCTGGCCGGCGGCGCGGCTCTACGCGCTGGAGTTCGCCAAGCCGGAATATGCCGAGCGCCACGCCCGCGAGACACCGTTCCGGATTGCGCTCGCCCGCGTGAAGCCCAAGGACAAGGATTCGGGCGACGTCGAACGGTTTCGTCTGCGCCAGGTGACCAACCGCGACGGACGTGCCGTCGCACTCGACCGCCTGACGCTCCGCCTCCAGACATTGCCGCGCCGTGAGGGCTACTGGCTCGACACGGGCATGCTCAAGACCGGTTGAGGGACATGGACACAGTCGATCTCAAGCTGGCCCAGGATTGCGAGGCACTGGCCGTCGCCGCCAGCGAAGGCGTGGCGTGGCTGAAGAACGCCGCCGAACAATCGCCGACGGTGGCCCAGCAGGCGCCGTCTCTGGTGAGCGAGCTGCAGAAGGTTCGTAACCAGAGCCGCAAACTGGCGCGCGCCGCCCGCCGCCGCATGTGCGTGGGCGTGTTCGGCCCCAGCCAGGCCGGCAAATCCTATCTCGTCTCGATCCTGGCGAGCCGCGACGGCCGTCCGCTGCAGGCACGCTTCGCCGACAAGACCTACGACTTCCTGCGCGAGATCAACCCGCCGGGCAATCGCGAGTCGACGGGGCTGGTCACGCGCTTTGGCCTGGGCCTCAGCGACGGCTCGCCCGAGTTCCCGGTAAAGGTGCGGCTGCTCACCCAGACCGACATCGTGAAGATCCTGGGCAACTCCTTCCTGCTCGACTTCGACCACCAGAAGGCCAAGTTCGTGGGGCCCGACGGCGCGGCGATCCGCAAGCGCCTGTCCGAACTGCGTGCGAAGGCACAGCCGACACCGGTCGGCGATCTGGAATCCGACGACGTGCTCGACCTGATCGAGTATTTCGACACCTTCTTCGCCGGCGTCACCGCCGAGTTGCGCACCGACTACTGGCGCGAGGCCATAGACCTTGCGCCGCGCCTCTCGGGCCACGACCGCGCCCGGCTGTGGTCGGTGCTGTGGTACGATTTCCAGCCCTTCACCGACCTCTACCTGACGCTGTACGACGGCCTGCAGAAGCTCGGCCACGCGCCCGAGGCGCTGCTCGGCATGGACGCGCTGATCCCGCGCGAGAAGAGCATCGTCGATGTGCTCACGCTCGATCGCCTGGGCGCCGATGCCGACGATCCGCTGCTGGTGCGTCCGAGGCAGGGCGACGGCCGGTCCTCGCCCGACGCGCGCCTGCCGCGTTCGCTGGTCTGCGCACTCACTGCCGAGCTGAACGTCGCCATAGACGAGAAGCCGTGGGACTTCTTCGATCATACCGACCTGCTCGACTTTCCCGGCGCCCGGTCGCGACTGAAGCTCGCCAACCTCGACGACGTCGCCAAGACCAAAGGCGTGGCCGAGGGCGCCAACCCCCTGCGCGAACTGCTGCTGCGCGGCAAGGTCGCCTACCTCTTCCAGCGCTACTCGGCCGAGCGCGAACTCAGCGCCATCCTGTTGTGCATTCCCGACGGCAACCAGGAGGTCCGCGACCTCTCCGACATGATGACGGCGTGGATCGACCAGACGATAGGCGCCACGCCCGCGGACCGCGCCAGGCAGAAGAACGCGCTGTTTCTCGTGCTGACCAAGATGGACCGCGAGTTCGAGCAGAAGGCCGGCGAGACCGAGGAGTCGCGCCGTCTGCGCTGGAGCGCGCGCCTTGGCAACTCACTGGTCAACAATTTCCGCGGCGAGTGGCCGCTCAACTGGAACGGCAAGCCGTTCGACAACAGTTTCTGGCTGCGCAATCCGACCGTCATCGACGAGCGGCTGATGGACTATGACGGTGGCCGCGAGGTCGGCATCTCCGACTCCTTTGCCCAGCGCGCCGGCGAGCTGCGCCGCCATTTCGTCGAGAACGAGGATGTGCGCCGTCATTTTGCCGACCCACCTCGTGCCTGGGATGAAGCGTTTCGCGCCAACGACGGCGGCGTGGCGTATCTGGTGAAGAGCCTCATCCCGGTCTGCGATCCCGCGATCAAGCGCGCCCAGGTGCGTGGCCAGCTCGAGGTGCAGCTGCGCCGCCTGGTCGACCGGCTGGCCGGCTTCCACAGCGCGTCCGACGGCGATGCACGTGCCAGGAAGCGCGACCTCATCCATACGGTGCTGCGCGGCCTGGCGAACGTCATCCAGCAGCAGCTCTTCGGCGAACTCGTCGCCGCGCTGCAGATCGCAGACACGGCCTTGCGCGAAATCTACTTCCGCATCGCCACGGCGCAGCCGTCCGACGAGGGAACGGGCAAGAACGGCAAGTCGCCGGGCGCCGCCGTTCAGTCGACCGGGGCTGCCGTCGACATCGGCGCCATCTTTGCCGACGTGTTCGGCGAGGAGCCCGGCCGCGCCCCACCGCCCTCCGGCGTTATCGAGGATCGCGCGGAGCGATTTGCCCGTGAGGCCGCCGAATACTGGCTCGAGAACATGCGCCGCGTCGGCGCCGACGAGAAGGCGCTGTCGCATTTCGGAGTCGACCGCCAGCATCTCGGCTGGCTGATCGACGAGCTGATCGTCGGCGCCCATCGCCTGAAGCTGATCGACCAGCTCTCTCACGAGGTGCGTGCACTGGAGAATGCCGCCAACGCCAAGTGGGAAGAGATCGCCGAGCGCCAGGTGCGGACGGCCTCCTCGGCGCTGAACGGCTATGTGAGCGCGCTGGGTTTCGACAAGCTGCCACTCGATCAACGGCCCGGCCTGCCGCCGAACGCACCGCAGCGTCGCGTGTTCGAGCAGCCGACGATGACGGTGGACGGCATCCCGCAACTCAGCGAGAATCCTGCGCCGATCTACGCCGACTATTGCAAGGACTGGATGCGCGCTTTCCTGCAGCTCGCAATGGACAATGTCGGTTACGAAGGCGGCCGCGAGATCACGCCGGAGCAGAACGACCGGCTGGGCGCCATCCTCCGCACCGTGGCGGCGTAGAGGTTCTCGATGCCCGTCCGCGCAAACATCGCCCCGCTCCCGGAACCCGGCCACGCGCTGTTGCGCGTCAGCGAACTCGACGCCGCGCCTGACGGCCTCACGATCTCGATCCAGCGCCAGCAGGGCCCCGATACGCATCTGGCCGACGATGGCTGGCGTCGCACCGAGACCTGGCTGATGCCCGACGAGGTGACACGCAGCGGCGAGGTGCTCGAGTTCCATCTCGGTCCCGAGATCTGCGACCGGCTGGCCGGTATCGCCACCGTAAGGCTGCGCGTGCGCGAGCCCGACATCGGCGTGGTCGGCACGACTGTCGTGGCCTGGCCCACGATGCTGACCTCCGGCGCCGCCGGCGCTTCGGGCACCTACGACGACACGGTGCGGCTCCGTCGCCGCCAGCAGCCCGTACCCGAGGCCGAACCTGAACTTCCGCCGCTGCTCGAAGCGATCGTCGAGCCGCCTCCTCCGCCGCCTCGCCCGGAGTTGCGCGCCGCGCGCGATCCGTTGGCCGACGTCCCGCAGCGGTCCGGCGCGACGGGCTG